>SKNK01000172.1 GCA_007120565.1 Nitriliruptoraceae bacterium
CGCCGGGTTACCGCCTGCAGAGCCTGGCTGACGACAACGACCTGGCGAAGGTCCACCGCGTCCTGTGGCGTGGCTTCGATCACGAGGGGCCGCCACCACCCGGCGAGATCGAGGAACGGCGGTTCATGCAGTCGGCACCGCGTTTCCGTCCGGACCTGACCATCGTCACGGTCGCCCCCGACGGTGACTACGCCTCGTTCTGCGGGATGTGGGTGGTCCCGGAGAACCGGGTCGCCTACGTCGAGCCCGTAGCTACCGATCCGGACCACCGCCGTCGCGGGGCGGGACGGGCGGCGGTCCTCGAGGCGCTGCGGCGCGCTGGTGCCGCCGGCGCCGATGTCGCCTGGGTCGGCTCCGACATGGACTTCTACCGGTCGATGGGGTTCGAGCCGGCGTTCACCGTGACGCGGTGGGTCAGTCCAGCTCCTGCAGATCCTCCTCAGCGAGCTCCCGCTGCTCGCTGACCGCCGGATCGTCCAGATCGATGGCCGCAGCCTCGGTCAGGAGCTGCCGGGCGAGATCGTCCTGACCGAGCTCGATCAGGGCAGCCGCGCGGATGCGGCTCGCCAGGATCCACTGCTCGGCATCGAGCGGCGCCGTCGGATCGAGACCGAGACGCAGCTCCTCGGCTTCCTCAGCGACCGTTGCGGCGTCGCCCGCCTCCAACCGGCTGGCCGCACGGTTGACCCGTGCGCGCAGGACCTGATCCCGCGTCACGAGGTCGTCGGCGCCACGGAACCGGTCGATGAGCTGGTCGTACGCGGCGATCGCTGCCTCCGAGTCCCCCACCGCATCCAGGCACATCCCGCGGTGCAGCAGCGCCATGGCCACCTCGTGCCGTTGGTCCGGGTCGTTGGGATCGGTCGGTGTCTCCGCAGCCTCGCCGAAGGCGGCTGCGGCCTCGGTCAACTCCTCGCGTTCGGTGAGCACCACCGCCCGCTCGAAGCGTGCGACGAACAGCGACTCGCGAGCTACCTCGTCGTCTCGCAGCACCGCGGCCTCAGCGACCTGATCGGCCAACGCAAGGGCGGCGTCGAGGTCACCGGCCTCGTGTAGCTCGATGACCCGATCGGCAGCGACGCGTAGATCCTGGAGCGTGGCCATGCCATCTCCTTGTCGGTACGGACCGGTGCGGTCCCGGGGCGGTCACCTACGCCACGAACGTAACCGGTCGCGAGGCATCCCTCCATCCGAACTGCCATGACCGCAGGTCCAGGTTCGGAGCTTGCCCCACCGACCGCGATCGGCGCGGTGGTGGCCCGGCCCGGTCGGCCCGATCTCCACGACGGGTACCTTCCGCGCATGTTCTCGCGCGCCGTCCACGTCCTGTCGATCCGCGGCATCGACGTCCGCCTCGACCCGACCTTGGTCGTGCTGGCGGCACTGATCGTGTGGACCTTCGCGGGCCGGTTCGCCGCGGAGCATGGCTGGAGCAGCGCCACGGTGATGGGGCTCGGCGGCATGGTCCTGTTCCTCGCGTCGATCCTCGCCCACGAGCTCGCCCACGCCCTCGAGGCCCGACACCGCGACATCGAGGTGGACAGCATCACCCTGCTCATCTTCGGTGGGGTCACCCAGATGCACGCCCACAGCAGTCGGCCCCGCGACGAGTTCGCCATCGCCGCGGTCGGCCCCTTCGTCAGCTTGTTGTGCGGAGCGATCCTGGGCCTGATCAGCCTGGCGACACCGTTGCTGCCGTGGGGCGACCAGCTCACCCAACTGCTCCGGCTGCTCGCGGCGCTGAACGTCGTGCTCGCGGTGTTCAACCTCGTCCCGGGGGCGCCACTCGATGGTGGACGAGTGTTGCGGGCGTTGCTCTGGGCGGTGCTCGGTGACCGGTCACGAGCGATCCGCGTTGCCGCACGTTGCGGGCAACTCCTGGGCCTGACGATCGTTGCCTACGGCATCTGGATCGCCGTGCGGGTTCCCCAGGCCACCATCGCGGCCCTGTGGTACCTCGCGATCGGCGGCTTCCTGTACTGGGCCGCGGGCAGCGAGCACCGCAACAGCCGCCTCGACGACCTGTACTCGGGGACCCGCGTCCGCGAGGTGGTGGCTCTTGGCCGCGACCACCCCGCCACGAGCTTTCCCCTCGAGACCCCGACCGATGGTGACCTGCCGAACGGCGATGACGCCGGGCTACCGCAGGTGGATCTCGACGCGGATCTGCACGAGCTCGTCGATGCGTTCCAGGGCCATCACGACCGGGTGATCCTCACCGATGCCGGTGAACCGATCGGCACGGTCGCCGAACGCTACGTCGCTCGCGCGGTCGCCCTCCTCCGTCGCGGCCGACGGCCGACGGCGGGATCCGAGCCGACACCGTGAGCCGCCGCTCGTGGCTGCGGGGCGTCTTCTACCTGGTGAGCACCGCCCTGATCATCCTGGCCGGGTTCACCGTCCCGTTGCCCTACGTCGAGACCCAGCCCGGGACCCCGACCGAGATCGCACCGTTGATCGAGATCGACGGTGTGGAGGTCACGGAGTTGCACGGATCGGCCTCCCTGCTGACGATCCGTCAGCGCGATCAGGCGGTGCTCCCGGCCCTGCTCGTCCTGCTCGACGGTGATCGCTCGCTCAACCACATCCAGGAGGTCTTCCCTCCCGACATCGACCGCGACGACTACCACGCCGCCCAACGTGAGCGGTTCCGCCAGCAGTTCGAGGTGGCAGCGGCGGTCGGTGCACAGGCAGCAGGCATCGAGGTGGAGATCTCCACGGCGGTGGTGGTCATGAACGTCCTCCGTGACAGTCCCGCCGATGGGGTGCTCCGCCCCGGTGACGTCATCTCTGCGGTGGACGGGGATCCCCTCGACGACGCCAACCAGTTGCAGGCGATCACCCAGTCGGGGTCGGTCGGTGACGAGTTGACCCTGACCGTGGTCCGCGACGGCGAGGAGCAGGAGATCACGGCCACGCTGGGCGAGATCGCGGGGGAAGATGGCCCACGCCTGGGGATCGCGATCGACGACGGCGTCGAGCGGTTGGAACTCCCCTTCGACGTCGCCCTGCGGGATGGCACCCGGATCGGGGGACCGAGCGCCGGGCTGATGGTCGCACTGACCGTCTACGACCTGCTCAGCGAGGAGGATCTCCTCGACGGTCGGGTGGTCGTTGGCACCGGCACGATGGGCTCCAACGGCACGGTCGGTGGCGTCGGCGGGATCCCGGAGAAGATGGTGGCGGCCGAGGCCTACGGCGCCGACCTCGTGCTGGTCCCCGAGAGCCAACTCGACACCGCACGAGGCGCCGCCCCCGAGGGGCTCACCATCGTCGGGGTCGCCACCCTGGACGAGGCCATCGAGGTGCTGCGGGAGGGCGCGACCTAACGCTCGCTGCTCAACCCTCAGCCCTTGGCGGCGAGCGGCACGTCCGCCGTCGCGCAGCGCGAAACGAAGTTGCCGAGCAACTCCATCCCGACCGCCGTCAGGATCGACTCCGGGTGGAACTGCACCCCTTCGACCTCGAGCTCACGGTGGCGCAGGCCCATGATCAACCCGTCGGAGGTCTCTGCCGTGATACGTAGCTCGGTGGGAAGTGAGTCGCGATCGACGATCAACGAGTGGTACCGGGTCGCCTCGAACGGCACGGACAACCCTTCGAGCACGCCACCACCACGGTGGTAGATCGCCGAGGTCTTGCCGTGCACCAGGGTCGGAGCGCGCACGACCCGGCCGCCGTACACCTCACCGATGCACTGGTGTCCGAGACACACGCCCAGCAGCGGGCGGCGGCCGGCCACCTGCCGCACCACCTCGTTGGACAGCCCCGCGGAGCTCGGCTCGCCCGGCCCCGGCGATATGACGACACCGTCCGGGAGGTCACCGAGCAGCTCATCGATGGTGAAGGCGTCGTTGCGGACCACTTCGACGTCTGCACCGAGTTCACCCAGCTCCTGCGCGAGGTTGTAGGTGAACGAGTCGTAGTTGTCGACGATCAGGATGCTGGTCACG
>SKNK01000363.1 GCA_007120565.1 Nitriliruptoraceae bacterium
GAACTCGGTGGTACGCAGCATCGACCCCGGCCCGGTGCGGAGCTGCTCATCCTTCCTGCGGTCTCCGGGGGCGCGGCACCGACCTGACCGTGAACACACAGGGTCGTGCAGCCCGCCTCGCATCCTGGGAGACTGCGACACCGACCGGGAGACACCTTTCGGGTCCGCGAGGAGCGAGCGTGTTCGAGGCACTCGGGAGATGGTCGAGGCCAGGGTTCCTGCTCGCCGGGATCGGGCTCCTGTTCGGTTGCGCAGCAACCATCCTCCTGGAGCTGCTGGGGCCCGGTCCCGTCATCTGGGCGTTGCCCGTCCTCGCCGTGGCGTTCGCCCTGGTTGGCGGGGCAGGAGCGTTCCTCGGACTCCACGCCCACCTCGAGCCATACGCACCACGCATCGCTGCGACCTCGGCGCTACTGGCGTTGTTGACCCTCGGCGCGTCCCTGGTCGCGATCGCGACGGGTCTCGGCGCCGTCGCTCGTGGCGAGCTTCCGGCGGTGCCACCAGCGTGGGTTGGCCCAACGTGAGTAGGCGAGGCCCACTCGACTAGGTTGACGGTGTCGTTGGTGGTGGCCCCGTGCACCCTTGGGTGTGCACCGTTCCGGCCGACGTTCCCCGAAGAGGTCCGATCGCGGACCGGACCTGGACAGGAGGTGGTGACGTGGCCCGTATCTGGGACCTCTACCTCGACGTCGACGATGCCTCCCCGGTGCTGCATGCCGCAGCGGTACTGGAGCGTCGCGACGCGATCCGGGAGCCTCTACCGCTGGACGACGCTGCCCGACTTCTCGACCGCCTCCGCACCGTTGCTCGCATCGCCAAGGACGAGGCGACCTTCTGGGGCTACGAGACCGAGGACCGACGTGCCGAGGTCGACGTCGACGGCGGCCGCTGGGGATCGACCGAGGTGGCCCAGACCATGCTCGACATCGCGATCGAGCGTGCCGCCGGCTGCAACGAGGTCGCCGCTGCTGCCGACGCGGCGGTCGCGGACCTCGCGGTCCGTCTGGACCGCGCTCCGCTTCCCGAGGTGCAGGAGGCGCAGGAGGCCACGGTCGATCAGGCGCAGCGGCTGCTACGCACGGGCACCCTCGGCGAGGGCTGAGGAGCGACCTCCTCCGTCAGCCCAGGACAGGGCTGCTGGCCTCCGTGGGTCATCCTCCGAAGACGTCACGGATCCACTCGAGCAGACGATCGACGGCGTTCTCGAGTTCCTCGGTGTCGACCTCCGGCATCTCGATCTCCGGCATCTCGCCGTTGCCGTCGTCCGTCCCGGCAGGTTCCTCGTCCTGACCAGCAGGCTCCTCGTCCTGGGGCACGGGAGCTTGCTGCTCGCGTTCCTCGATCCGCGCCTCACGGCTGTCCAACGACTCCTGCCGGGAGTCGAGGTCGGCCGAACGTTGCTCGAGCAAGGCCGTCCGTTCGTCGAGGAGGTCGAGCTGCGCCTGGATGTCTTCATCACGCTCGCCCGCGGCAGCCTCGGCCTCGTCGAGTTGGGCCTCGAGCTCCTCGATCCTGGCATCGCGTTCGGCGACCTGATCCTCCAACGCGGCAACCCGTTCCTGCGCGACCTCATCCCCCACCGCATCGGGCCCGCCGGTCGTGAGCGCGACGACGATCAGGGTGAGGATGGCCCCGATGACAGCGCCGCCCAGGAGCAGCAAGGCGTTTCGTCCACGGCGGGACTCTGGTTCTTCCTCGAGCGCCGGATCGGCCTGGGGGTCTGCGGCGGGATCGACACGGGGATCCGCGGTGGGAGGGAACCGGGGGTCACCGGAGGGGTCTTGCTCGATGCGACGGGTCGGCTCGTGATCCGCGCCAGCAGGCCGGTTCGGCGGCCCGACGGGATCGATCCGACGTGTCGGATCGTTGTCTGGCGGTTGCGTCGAGCTCACCGCTGCCCTCCTGGCCGGTTGTCCCACCGCGTGCCAGACCGTTGTACCGGAGCCCGCCTAGCCCCGGCACCGACGATGGGACACGCGACCGAGTCGTCCCCCGTCGTGCCTCGAACGGCAGGCGTCACCTCGAGACACGCACCTGACCGATGCCAACCTGCAGGTCCAGCTCGAGCACCGGGGGCGACGCGCCCGTGTCGGGGTCGTCAGGGACCGTCTCGTGGAGGTCCTCGACCATGGCGTTGACACCGAACCCTCCTCGGGTTCCTTCGGTGCCCTGAACGGCCCCGATCCCGACCTGGGCCTCACCGGTTAGAGCCACCCCCTCGGGGACGCGCAGCCGCAACTCACCGATACCTACCGATGCGGTGACCGACACGATCTCGCCGTCCTCGAACTCCAGATCACGAAGATCCAGGACCAACGAGCCGATCCCCAGTCGCTGTTCCTCGGCGAGTTCATCGCTGGTGGTCACCACCTCTTGACGCTCGCCGATGTCGTCACCACCGATGACCGAGAAGGGCACGACCAGCATGGCGGCGACCAGGACCACGATGCCAAGGCCGACAAGATCGCCACTCGAGCCGCGTCGGTCGAGGAGCAGCACGGCGCCGATCACGATCAGCACGACCGGCAGGATCAGACTCCAGCGGAGGTCAACCCCCAACAACGACAGTGCCCACAGGATGCCACCGGCGATCAGCAAGAGCCCAAGGGCGTAGGGACGCCGAGGTGGCTCCGGGACCGCCGGGCGCGGAGGTGCAGGTGGGCCCTCAGCGGCGCGAGTGTCGGGTGGTGGTGCGGTAGGAGCACTCACGTTCGTCCCCCCTTCGCGAGGATGGCCACGCCGATCATGATCAGGATGACCGGCCCGACGTAGCGCCACGACAGGAACGGGAACAGGCGGTCGAGCAGCAGCACGGCCCCGACGCCGATCAGGACGAGTCCGAACACCGTGGCACTGGTGCGCGCGCTTCCGCCACGGGCCGGACGCGGATCCTGACCCGACACCGACGGATCATCCTCCGGGATGACGATCCAGGCGATCAGGTAGGCGAGCAGACCGGTACCGGCCAACAGGACGAAGACCACGGTGGCGACCCGGACCAGGACGGGGTCGACGCCGAAGTAGCGACCGATCCCTCCGCAGACCCCGGCGATGACCCGGTCATCGCGCGGTCGGGTCAGCCGTGCTGGCGCTCCGGTCGATGGCGGATCGGTTACCACGGGATCCATGGCGGCTCCTTGCCCAGTAGTGGGCCACCTCGGCGCAGCACGACGGCGGCGCCGATGCGTCCAGTCTCCCCCGGCCGCGACGGCTCCGGGAGGGCCAGAGGGCCCTTCCCGGCGCAACGCGGGCTAGCTCGGGGTCGCAGGCGCCCACTCGGCCGCCTCGCGGATCTGCGTCTCCAACTCATCGAAGGTGAACGGTTTGGCGAGGTACGAAGAGACCTCGGCGGCGGACAGGCCGGCTGCCTCGACGTAGCCGGAGCACACGACCACCGGGAGGTCCGGTCGGCGTTCGCGGAGCCGTGCGATCAGTTCTGCGCCACTCATGCCCGGCATCGACATGTCGGTCACCAGCACATCGATCGACGGAACCTCTTGGAAGAGTTCGAGTGCCTCCGCACCGTCCTTGGCGCTGTGGACCACGTAGCCGCGCCGGGAGAGCGCCTCGGTCGTCACGGTGCGCAGGACCTCCTCATCGTCGACGAAGAGGACCGTGGACGTCGCCGGCTCGTCGAGCCCGGGGTGGAGGCCCGGTGGCTCTGGTCCACCCTCTGCGGCGACTATGGGCAACAGGATCCGGAAGGTCGCGCCCTGACCTGACGTCGAGGTGACGTGAACGTCGCCGTCGAGGGAGGCCACGATCGCGTGCACGCTCGCCAGCCCGAGGCCGTTGCCCTCGCGGTGATCCTTCGTGGTGAAGTACGGATCGAAGATGGCGTCGAGGTGGACGGCAGGGATCCCGTGTCCCGTGTCAGCGACCACCAGCTCGATGTGGTCGCGTTCGGTGTCGAGCAGGGGGTGCTCTCCCCGACTGAGTTGATCTGAGGGCACGACCCGGGTGGCGAAGGACAGCGTCGCCGCTGGGTCGTTGCCCATGGCATGGGCGGCATTGGCAGCGAGGTTGGTAACGACCTGATCGAGATCCGCTGGCCGCGCGAGGATCGTGGCATCCGCCTCCAGGTCGGTCTCGATGCGAACGTTGGCCGGCAACGCCGCTCGGAGCAGGAGGAGTGACCGCTCGAGGAGCTCGGTGAGCGATACCGGCTGTGCGCCAAGGTCGCTCCGACGCCCGAACACCATCATCTGTCTGACGACATCGCGCGCACGTTCACAGGCGCTGACGATCAACTCCATGCCGTGCTGGACCTGCTTGTCGTCGCTGCGAGCTTCGGTCATCTCGGCGACAGCCAGGATCGATGCGAGCACGTTGTTGAAGTCGTGTGCCGTACCTGATGCGAGGGTTCCGAGCGCCTCGAGCTTCTCGGATCTGCGTAGTCGCGCCTCCATCCGGCGTTCGTTGGTGACGTCACGGAGTACGGCGACGGTTCCCGCCACCTCATCGTCCGGCGTGATCACCGAGGCCAGTTGTGCATCGAACTCCAGCTCGGTCCCATCAGGTGCCTGGACCGGCAAGGTCCCGGCCCAGGTCTCGGTCTCTCGCAGCGCGGACACGATCTCATCGCGCTGCTGAAGGTCCGGCCACAGCTCGACGAGCTTGTCGACGCGCGACACGCCAGTGGCCTGCGAGACCAGCCGCTCGTACGCCTCGTTGGTGTAGACGATCGCCCCCTCCTCGTCACCGATCACGATCACGTCGCGTGCCTGTGCGACCGCGATCGCCAAGCGCTGCACCGCCATCTCGGCACGCGCCCGCTCATCGACCTCGCGTTCCAGGTCACGGTTGGTCGCGGCGAGATCGGCACGTTGCCGTTCGATCGAGGCCGTGATGGCATGTTCGTCGCGCAGGGAACGATGAAGTCGTTCGAGCAACACCGCGCAGAAGACCGCCATCACGGTGTTGACGAACAGGAAGTTGAGGACCACGAGCCCCCATTCGAGGGGTTCGGATATACCTCCGACGTACACCTCGGTGTCGAAGGCATCGACCATCCCTGCCGTGATGAGGGTGGCGGCGTTCAGAACCAAGGCGACAAGGGCCGGACGCAGCCCGAGGAGCACGGCCGCGAACACCGGGAACGCCAACAGGTACAGCTGTGCCACGACCCCGACCGACAGCAGGAGGAAGACGCCGAGCAGGTAGGTCATCGCCAGCAAGGTGACCGCGCGCGTCCGATACCGCAGGCCCGAACGGAAGGTGATGAACGCCAGCAGCGCGAGAGCGGCGATGTCGACGATCGCGATCAGCGGCTCGTCGACCACCACCGCGAACACGACGCTCGGAACCCCGACCAGGACCCCGAGCACCAGGACGATACGCAACGTCGTCGCCAGCAGTTGCTCCCGCCAGGCGTCCAGACCTTCAGGAGCCGGGCCGTCACGATCGTCCACGTCCAAGGTCCCTCCGCTGGTGGAGCGTCATCAGCGCACAGGGAGGATGCCACCTGCGCGACCCCCTGGGAAGTGGAGCTCCAGCAGGCGGACCCCCACAACTAGGGGATGGTCACGATCCCCGTAGAGGCGTACTGTGCTCTCAGGGGTCGAGGAGGGGTGGGTAGATGGCGGTGATGACCAACGACCGTGCCGACCGTGTGGAGCGTGCGATCGGAGGCTTGTGCGAGGAAGCCGAGACCGTCAGCTCGATGTTCGAGGCCATCGCTCACCGGATGGAGTCGGAGCTGGGCCAGGAGGCAGGTGCCTGGCTCGCGACCGATCCCTCGACGGTGCTGTTCACCGACGGCTTCGTCGAGGGGTTCGAGAACACGACCTGCGCCCCGTGGTTCCACCATGAACTCAGCATCCCGAACGTCGCCACCTTCGCGGAGCTCGCGCGTAGCCGCCGGACCTCCGTGCGCCTGTCGGAGGCGACGGGCGGCGACCTATCCGCCAGCGCGCGGTGGCGTGAGGTGCTGGGTCCCGCGGGCTTCGGACACGAACTCCGGGTGGTCTTCCGCGATGGTTCATCGGTCTGGGGGGCAGCAACGATCCACCGCCGCAACGACGCCGAGGACTTCACCGATGTCGAGGAGCGTCTGGTCGCTCGCCTGTCGCCCGTCATCGGGACCGCCATCCGCCGTATCGTCCTGCGAGAACGACGTCTCGATGCCGGACACGAAGGACCGGGGTTGCTGTTCGTCGGCCCCGACCGGGTGGCTCAACCGGTCACCCCGGCCGGCGAACGCTGGCTCGAGCTTCTGGGGGTTCCACCCGGCGCTCGCACCCATGCTGCCCTGTTCTCCCTCGGGGAGTTGATCGCCGGCGGCTCCGGGGAGCGACACCTCCGGGTCCGCACCGTCGATGGCCGGTGGGTCACCCTCTACGCCGAACCGCTCCGAGACCGTGACGACACCTTCGCGGTGATCATCGAGGCGTCCCGCCCCGCCGACGTCGCCTCGATCACCGCTCTCGCGTACGGCCTCTCCCCGCGGGAGCAGCAGTTGGTGCTCGCACTCGCCCGCGGAGAAGGGACCGAAGCGATGGCCGGACAGCTGGGCATCAGCCTCCACACCGTCCGTGATCACCTCAAGTCGATCTTCGAGAAGACCGCGGTGACCAGCCGCAGCGAACTGGTCGCCCGGCTGTTCCACGACCACTACGCCGACAGCTTCTTCGAACGGGCCGTGCTTCGGCACTGAAGCCCACCACGGTGGCGACCTAGTCCAGGCACAGGGGCTTGGCCCGCGGGGTCGAAGGAGTGTGCCGCCGCACGCCCGACGACGGGTTCGCGCCGCGGTGCCCGATCCGTCCTGCCCTGCCCGATCCGGAGCCCGAGACCAAGCAACGAACCACCCATCTATCCGAAGGACCGATCCAGGAGGAACCTCATGACCAAACGGATGCTGACCCTGTCCCTGCTCCTGCTGCTGGCGGTCGGCCTCATGGCCGCTCCCCTGCAGGCCAAGCCAGCGTCGAGCGGCCTCGACGCCGACGTCCTGCGCGAACTGGCCCAGGTGCGCCGGGCCACCGCCCAGTACCAGGACGTCACTGCGGCAGTGGATGCGGGCTACGTGCCTGCCTCGCCCTGTGTCGAAGCCGAGGGTCTCGGAGGGATGGGTGTCCACTACGCGAAGCCATACATCTTCGAACCGCCCACGCTGGAAGCGCCACACCCACCCCTCGACATCGCGGAGCCCGAGCTACTGGTGTACGCACCCGGTCCGGATGAGTCGCTGCAACTGGTCGCCGTCGAGTACGCCTCGTGGACTCCGGCCGAACTGCTCGGCCAGACGTTCGACCCACCGAGCCCCGAGGGCGGTCCGCCGTTCCATACCCTCCACGCGTGGGTGTGGAAGGCCAACCCGAGCGGGATGTTCGCCCCGTTCAACCCCAACGTCAGCTGCTGAAGGCACTCGACCTCGGGCCGGCCGCGTGGCCACCACCGCGCGGCCGGCTCGGCCGTTTCGATCACCCCTCCCCGGCAACGGGGTCGGCATCCTTGCGTCCGCTTCGCCACCACACCAGGCCACCGACAACCGCCGCCACAACGGCGCCCACGGCGAGGAGCCAGGCCGCACGAGCCCCTGCCCCCTCCGAAGCACCCATGTCCTCGGCTACTGCATCGGCGGCATCACCGGAGGCTTCGGACGTGGTGGCCTCAGAGGGCTCCCCGGGCTCGCCGCCGACGTCATCGATCCACGCCGCCAGCCACGCCAACGAGGCATTCCAGTTGATCGTCGTCTCGTTGGTGGACCACGATCCGATGTCGTCGATGTAGCAGGCCTGTGGAGCGCACCCTTGCAGGTTCGCCTGCGCCACGGGGTCCTGGATCCCGGAGTTCGCGCCACCCGCCACCTTGCCTGGTGGTGGCGGCGGCATCCGGTCACTGACCGAGTGCGCGTACCACCGGCTGTGCATGTGCTGCGAGTACCTCGTCCCGTATCCGGTCACGTACGAGTTGCCGACCGCGTTACGTCCGAGCACGTAGTCCATCGCCTGGATCGCCCCGTCACGGTAGACCTGCTCCCCCGAGAGGTCGTGCGCGACGGCCAGCACGACGGCGTTGTTGATCACGTGATGGGTCGAGCCCCACTCGTAGTGTTCGGTGCCGTAGGGATGCCCGAAGGGCTGGGCGGCCTGGACGTCGAGGTAGCGGTCCGCCCCCTCCAGCACCCAGCGGACCACCTCGTCGTGATCGGGCAGATCCTGGCCGAACAGCGCGAGGTCCAGGCGCCCCGCCGCGGCGACCTCCTGCCAGTCGAACGCGACGACCGCATCCCATCGGGCCGCGTGGTGGTCGGAGGCGGCAAGCGCATCGAGGTAGCGGTCCTCGCCGGTCGTCAGCCACAGTTGGGCCGCGGCCCAGTAGAACTCGTCGCTGACATCATCGTCGTCGTAGGGTCCGCCGCCGGGGTTGCTGTCCAGCACGTTCGTGTCCGGGGCGTACAGGTCGGGATGCGCCTCGGCGGCGTCCCAAGCGGCCACGGCAGCTTGCCGGAGATCCTCCGCGAAATCCGCGTCGAACGCCTCGTAGAGGCGAGCGCCTTGCGCGGCAACCGCAGCCAGGTTGAGGGTCGCGGCGGTCGATGGGCGATGCAGGTACCGCGGCATGGGATCCTCGTGCGGGAAGGTGTCCAACCCGGTCCACGCCACGTCGTGCAGCTTGTGGTGCACGAGCCCGCCGGCGTCGACCTCATCACCCGCGAGCCCCATCGTCGTGCCGTCCGGCACCTGCATCGACAGCATCCACTCGAGGTTCCAGCGCACCTCGTCGAGCAGATCTGGCACGCCGTTGCCGGACTCGGGGATCGCCAGGGTGTCGTCGAGCATCCCGGCACCGTCACCTCGTCCGTAGTGCAGGTCGCGTTCATAGGCGTTCAGCAACTGCCACACCGAGATGCCGGAGTTCACCACGTACTTGCCGTGATCCCCGGCGTCGTACCACCCTCCGGCCACATCCCGGGTGTACCCCTCCGGGCAGTCCCATCCGTCCGGTCCGTAGTGGTCGAACCCGCCCGCCTGCGACGTGCCCTGATGATCGACCGCGCCCTCGTTCGGCAGGCAAGGCACCTCGAGGTCGCCCTGGTTGATCTGGTCTCCGCCGAAGGCGGCAGTGTGGCCGGCGGGGCGTCCGTACCCGGGCTTGAGGTCGTCGTCGATCTCGATCCCGGAGCGCTGGGAGTAGTAGATCCGCAGGGCGTCACGACGCAGGTCACGGTAGAGGGTGCCCGAGATCGTGAAGGGGTGGCTGGTGTGTCCGTTGGCGACCAGCGTGAGACCCTGGCCGGCTACCTCGGCGTCGCTGAGGTCGAGCACATGGGTGTCGAACCCTGCCGAGGGATCGAAGCCACGTGGTTCGGTCAGGCCGTCGGCGACCACCGCACCGTCACCGTTCCTCAGTTCCCAGGGCACACCTTCGTCCGGCCCCTCACCGGGCGCGAAGACCAGGGTCGCGAACCGAGGACCGTCCGCCAGGTAGCCCACCTGGTTGACATGGAGCCTCGGCCGAGCCGGGCCGGAGTGCGCGTCGTCGGTGGTGGTGTCGTCTGCCTCGTCATCCATCGATCCCGCCTCGCCCGTCGTGTCTCGCTCATCGGTGTCCCCCGAGGTCTGCTCTGCAGCACCGAGGAGGGTCACCTCGCTGATGCACACCTCAACCTGGTCAGCACCGTCGTTGTGGAACACCAGTCGGTTGTTGGAGGCTGTACCCGTGGTGTGTTCGCCCACGAAGGTGACGTCGTGGCGCTGTGCATCCTCGGCGACCTCGAACGTGGCGACCAGGTCACTCGCATCATCGCGTCCATCCACCTGAACGATGACCTGCAGTTGGCCGCCCTCGGAGGTCCCGGACACCGTGAAGCCGAGGTGGTGTTGCTCACCGTCATCGATCGGGAAGCCGCTGTAGTTGCCGAAGGTCGCGTCGCTACCGAGGAGGAGGCAGGCCCAGCCGTCGTCGATCACGGCCCCTTCGCTCACCCCGAGCCCCCACCATCCAGCAGCCTCCTCCTGGAAGTCACCGTTGTGGAGGCGGTTCTCCCCGGTCGCCTGCGCCGCCGATGGCAACAGCCACGTCGCGATCAGCGCGACGAGGACCGCGAGCGCGGACCACCGCACCTCGCCGGCGCGGAGCAGCGATCGCGGTCCCGGTGCACGTCCACGGTGTCCGCCAGCCCCATGCCCGACCATCGATCCCTCCACGCTGCGTCACCCTGCGAGATGCGCTCACCCTGCAGGTGCGTGAGAGCGCTCCCACCTCGGCGATGACCGTAGCCGCCCGGATCGCGTTGCGGTCGCTGACGTGGCTACACCGGCACTCGACGCGCGCCTCCGTGCGCTGTCACGGCAGCCGTCGCCGAGGCCGAGGATCCCCCGGAGGACCCCCTGGCGAGGGCTGATCGAGCGAGTCGACGAGGAACCGACGCCACCCGGTCGCTCGGGCTCCTAGTCCTTGGGAGGCGTGTCCCAGTCGTGGACATCCTTACCCGCTTCGCGAGAGAGGATGTCGAGGGCAGCGACCGCGCCTGCCCCTGCGGAGATGATGGCCTGGCTGCGGTCGGGGCGAACGACCCGTCCCACCGCGTAGAGCCGGTCCACCTCGGTGCGCTGCTCGGGGTCAACGGGAACCTGCCCGCCGTCCTTCTCCGCGCCGAGAGATGCGGCGAGGCTCTGCGCCGCCTTGCCGCCGGCGAGGACCACGTAGTCGGCGTCGAGTTCGTCTTCGCCCACACGGACGGTGAACCCCTGACCGTCGCGCGCCTCGATGGCGGTCACCTCGGCGTCGCGGAGTTCCGCCCCGTACGCCTGGACCTGCCGTCGCGCGATCTCCTGGAACTCGCTCCCGCCAAGGTCCTCGATACCGAGGTAGTTGTAGAGGTGTGCGTGGTGCATGGCGGTGTCGTCCTGACCGATGATGGTGGTCGTGACGTCGTTCTTGGCGAGCAGCAGGCCGGCGCTCAGCCCGGCGGGGCCATCCCCGACGATCACTACCTGGGTCATCGATCTCTCCTCTCATCGCTTGCGGTCGCGTTGCCTACGGCTCGCGGTGGACGATCGCCAGCGTACGGAGCCTTCCGCCTAGGTGTGGCCGCAACCGTGATCGGTCATGGCCTTCCGAGGCACCGACCGATCGGCCTCACGTCGTCGCTCACCGATCGCTCACCGGGCACGCCGCTAAGGGAGACCCCGTGGGTTAGAAACACACGTTGCGTTCGGCAGCGGGTGTCGAAGCACCCCTGGACATCGAGCTCACCATCGGCGTTCCCGATGGGCGGGACCCGCAGCGGGAGGGCGTTCGGGACGATGGGTACCGGCGGCTCGTTCGGGTTCGCCGATCCTGACACCGGCATCGGCTTCGCGTACGCGATGAACCGCACGGGCTTCCGCCTGTGGGACGACCCACGTGAGGTCGCGCAGCGCGACGCCCTCTACCAACAGGTCCTCGGAGAAGCGCCGCAGCGACCGGACCGAGACCGTCGGGGCCGTCATCCGATCCGCGCGGTCCCTGCCGGTCCGCCATGTCTCAGCCGTTCAGCTGCGGCCAAGTTCGCAGCGCAGGAGTTCGACGTCGAGGTGATCCGCCAGGCGGTGAGCACCACGCCGCATGATCGCGTCGTGGTTGCGGACGAACAAGCGCCCGGCCACGGGCCAGAGCCGTCGCATCCACCTCGGCGTCGGCGTGGCCGACCACCTCGCCGTCAGTTCCGTGCGGTCCGGAGAACCGCTGAGGGTCAGCTCGGCCCGCCCTTCGAGGTCGCCCGCCGCTTCCCAGGTGAGCACGGTGGCCTGGACACCGGACAGGGTCATCTCCCAGGTCAGCTCGTACGGGGCGACGGCCCGGACGGTGGTGCGGTAGCGACGCCCCTCCCCACTCGGATCGCCATCATCGAGACGTTCCAGCGAGCGCACGTGTCGCCACGAGTGCAGCCACGGTTCCGGGTCCAAGAGCGCGTCGCGGACCCGCGAGGGCGAGGTGGCCAGCTCGACCTGGCTGAGGTAGGTCGTGACGGGTTCGCTCCTGGTTCGGTCCAAGGTGAGCAGGGATCGCTCCCGCTCCGGCGACGGTAGCTGGCCATCTGCGGATGCTTCGCGCTCAGGTGTCGCTGCCCGGCAGACGGCTCCGGACCGCCCGCCACGCCAGGAACCCCACCAGTGCGCCACCGAGGACCATCAGCAGGAGGAGCCAGCCGGCCACCTCCAGCAGGGTGCCGAGGAAGCCGCCTGCAGCGGCGATCACCAGGATGAGCACGATCAGGAGCAGGGTCGACATGGCTCGCCTCCAGGGTCGGTGTCAGCATGCGCCACACGCTGACCATCCGCCTGGCCGTTCGGGCAGCCGAGTCGTCCTTGGCCAGGCACGTCAGCGGGTCAGGTGAGGGGTCGCCCGGCCCGTCGGAGTGCGGCGGCGACCAGCCACTCGCAGACCCACGGGAAGGTGTAGCCCTCGGCGCCGATCGACAGCGGGAAACTCGACCGAGCGGTCATGCCGGGCAAGGGGTTGGTCTCCAGGAACAGGAACCGGCCGTCCTCGGCCAGTCGGAAGTCCGGCCGCGACGAGGTGTCGCCGATGCCCAGGATGCGGTGGGTCTCCGCCGTCAGTCGCCGGACCTCAGCGGTCTGTTCCGGGGACAGGTCGGCAGGAACCTCCTTGCGGGACTCCCCCGGCGTGTACTTGGCCGCGTAGTCGTAGACCTCGCGATCGGTGGTGGGTTCCACGACCGAGAACACCTGATCGCCCAACACCGCGATCGTGAGGTCACGTCCTTCGACGAACTCCTCGATGAGCGCGTCACGGCCCTCGGCACCCGCCTTGGCGCAGGCTTCCGACAACTGATCGGGATCGGTCACCTTGGACAGCCCGATGGTGGATCCCCCGCCGACCGGCTTGACGATCCACGGCCCGGGGACCTCGAGGCCTCGAAGATCCTCCTCGACGTGGGTGCGGCGCACCACGTGCCACGCCGGCGTGTCGATACCCTCGGCCGCCAGTGCCTCCTTGGTGCGCGCCTTGTCGAAGGTCAACTCGCACACCTCGGGGCTCGGCCCGGTGTAGACGATGCCGCGCGCCTCGAGGAACGCCTGCGTTCGGCCCGACTCGCCCTCGTCACCGAAGACGGTCACGAAGACCACGTCTGCTGCTTGCAGGATGGGGAGCAGACCCGGGGCGAGCACCCCCTCCTCCTGACCGGCTCGTGCTCGCGCGAGCGACTCCAGGTCCGGCGGAGTAGCCGCCGACGGCGCAACCGGGGTGTCCACCACGTCCTCTTCCTCCACCTCGGTGGTGAGGAACGCGTCGGTCGGGTCACGGAAGGGCACCGCGGGTGCTTGGACGGAGTCGACCTCGGCGACCGCGTGCCCGACGGAACGCAGCGCACGGGTGATCGCGATCCCGGTCGACAACGAAGCGTTCCGCTCCGTGTTCGCACCACCAGCGAGGACGGCGATGCGCAGACCCTGGGGCAACGACGACCCCGGATGAGGCCTGGGGATCGCTTCGTCCACCTCCGTGCGGATCGGACCTTCGTCTGGATGACCGGGACCGGTTCCCATCTCCACCACGTACCACCTCTCAGTTGTCGTCGACGAGCCACCTCGCCGTACCTGAGCATGCCATCACTACGTAGCTACGTCACGGCCGCGACGCCACGCGTTCGTACGGGGCCACGACCCAAGCGTCTGTGCAACCATGGCGCGGAACGACGAAGGGACCGCCGTGGCTCGGTACTACTGGTGTCTCACCCACGACCAGGTAGAGGAAGGCACGGTGTGCCGCGCAACGAACCGCCTGGGTCCGTACGACTCGGCTGCGGAGGCTCGCGCTTGGAGTGAGCGCGTCGAGAGCCGCGAGGAAGCCTGGCAGGCTGAGGACGAGCGGTGGAACGAGGAC
>SKNK01000353.1 GCA_007120565.1 Nitriliruptoraceae bacterium
ACCGATCGCCAGGGTGCCTCGTCGAGCGGCCACACCAGGACCGAGTTGATGGGCTCGGTCGGGGGGTCGTCGAGCCAGACGATCGCGGTCATCACCTCGTCGAGCACCTCGGTTCCCCGGATCACCGCGATCCGGATCGGATGGACACCGCCACCCTCGGCCCAGGGGATCTCCTCCTGCTCGTACCGTCGCTCGATGCCGGCCAACTCCCCTGGTTCCAGCGATCCCTCACGGATCGCAGGATCGTCGACGAGCACCGGTTCGCTGGAGAGCTCCCCCTCGAGTGCATCACGTAGCTCGTCCCGTGAGGTGGCAGAGGGGTAGACCTCGACCACCAACCGTCCGGCATCGAGGAAGTTCTCTCCGCGGTTCTCCACCAGCGCCCGGAGGGTGAGTGCGGTCGGGGCTTCGGGCTGGTCCTCGGGATCGAGGGTGTCGTCCTCGGGCGGCGGGAGGGTGCCCGGCCCGAGCACACCCGAGAGTTCGGAGACGTGGATGCGGATCTGAGCGATCTCCGGCTCCTGAGCGACCCCCGGCATCGAGGCGAGGCTGAGCGCGCCCGCCGCGAGGGTGAACACCATCAGCCGCCGGATCGTCGCCCAACCTCGGCGTCGCCTCCTGGTCGATCCCGTCACCGGTCCGCGCCTGCATCCGCACGTCGGGGTGGCTGGGGGAGGGTCGCCTCCATCCGGTGCGCTTGGTCGACCAGTTTGCGCTCGTTACGATGCGCCAAGCGCACGAGGGCGATCTCCAGAGGTACCCACTCGACGTGTTCGGCTTCGTCGTCACGTTCCCCGGGGGCCAGCCCGTCCCACCACATGAAGAAGTAGTGGACGAACTTGTGGTACCGGATGCGGTCCGGTCGCCAGACGAACCAGTAGTCGATCGTCCCGAGCCGGTGGCTGATCACCGCCCCGTAGCCGGTCTCCTCCCGAACCTCCCGCAGCGCCGCCTGCTCATCGGTCTCCCCGGCCTCCAGGCCGCCCTTGGGGAGGGTCCACTGGGCCCGCCCCGCGGCGTTGCGGCGCGCGATCAACAGGACCCAACGGCGCCCATCCGGGCGGTCGTCGCACACGATGCCACCTGCCGAGGTGGCTCGGTGCGTCGGGTACTTGGGCATGCGGTCGAGGGTAGCGTCGACGGCTCGAACCGAGGAGGGTGGACCGAGCCCTCGTGACGGCTGTGCCGGCAGCTGACACGAGGAGCCTCGCGGCCCTACCGTCCCCGTCTCGTCGAGGAGGTCGTGCGGTGCGTGCATTGGTTCAGCGGGTGCGAGAAGCTTGGGTCACCTCGTCGGAGGATCGGGATGGTCCGGCGGAACAGGTCGGCAGGATCGGCCCTGGATTGGCCGTCCTGGTCGGCGCGACCCACGATGACGACGTGGCCACCGCCCACCGGCTCGCCGACAAGCTCTTCCACCTTCGCATCCTGGACGACGGCGCCGGGGACATGAACCTCAGCTGTGCGGACACCGGGGGAGAACTGCTCGTCGTCAGCCAGTTCACCCTCTACGGCGACGCCAGGAAGGGACGTCGCCCCTCGTTCGTCGCCGCCGCTCCGCCGGACCTCGCTGAACCCCTGGTTGACGAGGTGGTCACCCGGCTGCGCGAGCACGGCGCCACCGTGGCGACCGGTCGGTTCCGCACGTACATGCAGGTCCACATCGTGGGCGACGGGCCGGTCACGTTGATGGTCGAGGTGTGACGACCGAGGTGCGCCGTTCGTCGACCGCGGGCCCTCACCGCCGTTCCGGTCGGTGGGCGTCACCCCTGAAGGTGGTCTGGCGCTCAAGTAGGTGCGGACGTCAGCCGATATCTCGGATGTCCTCGCGTCGTGTCGTTTCGTGTTCGGAGAGCCGGTCGTGGAGAGCGTGAACCAGTACCTACAGCACCTGGTCGAGGTCGGGGGCTCCGACCTTCATCTGAAGGCCGGGGGGCCTGCGTACGTGCGCATCGACGGCGATCTCAAGCCGATCATCGAGCTGCCGCCGATCTCGCAGAACGACACCCACCGCATGGCCTACGAGATGATGGATGAGCGCGTCCAGAAGGACTTCGAGCGGGACAACGAGGCCGACTTCGCCTACTCGATCCCGGGTGTCGGTCGGTTCCGTCTGAACACCTTCATGCAGCGTGGATCCGTTGGCGCCGTCGCTCGGCGCGTCCTGCCGGGTTCGCAGTCCTTCGACGCACTCGGTCTTCCCGCTGCGGTCCGCAAGCTCGCCGAGGAACACCGTGGGCTGGTCCTGGTCACCGGACCTACCGGGTCCGGGAAGACGACGACCACCGCCGCCATGGTCAGCCACATCAACGCCAACCGGCGGTGTCACATCGTCACCCTCGAGGATCCGATCGAGGTGATGCACCGCGATGACAACGCCATCATCGATCAGCGTGAGATCGGCGTGGACACCTCGGACTTCGTCACCGGGATGAAGGCGGTGTCGCGGCAGGACCCCGATGTCATCTTCATCGGGGAGATGCGCGACGTCGAGACCGTCACCGCCGCGCTCCAGGCGGCGGAGACGGGCCACCTCGTCATCTCCACCCTGCACACGACCGACGCGCGTGAGACCGTCAACCGCGTCGTCGACATGTTCCCGAGGGAGCAGCAGAACCAGGCTCGCCTCTCCCTGGCGAACTCCCTGAAGGGGATCGTCTGTCAGCGGCTGGTGCCTCGAGCTGCCGGCGAGGGTCGGGTCGCGGTCGTCGAGGTGCTGGTCATGACGGCCCGGCTGTACGAGTTCGTCGCCGACCCCGAGCAGCTGTCCATGATCGAGGACGCGATCGCCGAAGGCTCCTACTACGGCATGCAGACCTTCGACCAGCACCTGCTCGAGCTGTACCGCGATGGCGAGGTGGCACTCCGCGACGCGCTCGCCGCCGCGACCAGTCCGCAGGACTTCCGGGTCGCCCTACGCGGGCTGGGGCTCGCCGCCTCCTAACGTCGGTGGGCTCGTCGGCAGCTCGGTCGGGTCCGGTCGGCCGACGGGTGCTGCGGCGTGCTCGGTCAGCCGCGCCTGGAGTTCGACCGCGTCGTCGACGTGGGCGTCGAGGACCTCGAGCAAGGCGCCGGGGCCGGCGACGTGTGCGTGCAGGGTGGTCAGGCCGAGGCGACGCTGGAACAGGTTGCGACGTGAGCTCACCGCCTGGATCTTGACCACCGGGGCCAACGAGGTCGTGATCGACAACGCGCCCTGCCGCGAAGCGACGACCAACCGGGTCAGGCCGTGGGCGAGGTGTCGGTACTCCACGAACGCCAGGACGGCGTTGAGCGGGATCAGGGCGGCGGCCGCCGTGCGGACGTAGGGCGTGGCCGCGTTGTCCAGGAACGGCACGTACTCCGGGACGAACCAGGCGAGCGCGAGCAGGATCAACGCGGGGCGGAGCCACCGGACCAGGGCTCGGCGTAACGCCGGGCGGGGGTGAGAGGCGAGCGCCGGGATCCCGGGAACGTCGACCAGGACCTCGCTGAGCAACGCATCCACCTGCTCGTCACGGAGCAGTGGCACGGTGACGCGGCCGTCACCTCCGGTTGAGCCACCGGCCGAACGGATCCGCACGCTGGAGAAGCCGAGCAGGCGGCGGAGCCAGTTGCGCTGCACCTCGACCAGTTGGACGCGACTCAGGGGCACGACCGACTCGCGGGTGGTCAACAACCCTCGTGAGATCGTCAGGTCGTCGTCGACCTGTGCCACGCGGAAGTTGCCGTCGCGCACGACCCCGACGATCGCGGCCAAGGCGACGGCCAGCACGAGCGTCGCCGCCGCTGCCGCGGTGATCAGTCGCCAGTCTGGACCGGTGAACAGCCCGTTCTGGAGGTCGATGAAGCCGGCCTCGACCATCTGCTCGAGCCAGTCGTCCATGAAGGCACCGACCTGCTGCCCGATGAACTGGAAGGCGGCGCCGATCACGGCAGGGAGCACCAGCAACCGCGCTCCGGTCAC
>SKNK01000175.1 GCA_007120565.1 Nitriliruptoraceae bacterium
GCCATTGCGGCGGCCCAGCTCGCCATCGCCGCCACGCCCATGACCAGAGCCCGTGGGTCCAGTGCGAAGGGTTCCGGCACGCCCAACCGTCCGAGTGCGGTCTCCCACAGGATGGCGGTGAACGCGATGGTGAGGATGGCGCTGTCCAGCATCGGGCCGTAGTCCCGGCCTCCGCTCTGCGCCCTAGCGATCCGCGAAGCTGCAAGTGCCACGAGCGGCAGCCCTGCCGCGGCCACCACGATCGCGATCGGGTGTTGGAACGCGGTGGCGTGCCCGGTCCAGAAGAGCGGGTCGATCAGGTTCGGGGCAGCGAGCGCCGCTAGCGCAGCCGCGAACAGCCACCAGGGCACCAGGGTCGCGGGTCGGTGGTGGATGATGCCGACCACGATCGCGACGAAGGCCGTTGCCTGCAGCGCCAACCACGCGCCGCCCGCGGTCAGGTCGGTGGGCGCAACGAAGTACGCCACGAGCAGTGCGCTCGAGACGACGAGGTAGGTCACGCTGCGGATCGGCACCGTCTTCTCCGTCCCCACGCGTCCTGTCGGTCGCCGGGGGCAGGTCGAGAGCGCTCGTGAGGGCTCCTGAGGGCGGTGCCCCGGGGAGATCCTCGGTGTTCGCACCGTAGTTCGGCCGCCAACCGACCACCCCGTTGGTGACGTGGTCGGTTGGGCGTCGTCCCCGCTACCCTTCGCCCGCCACGCTGGAGTAGCTCAGTCGGTAGAGCAATCGCCTCGTAAGCGATAGGTCAGGGGTTCGATTCCCCTCTCCAGCTCGATCGCTCGACCCCGTGCGGCCCGGATGCGTGTCTCAGGCGCATCCGGGGCCGTGGCGTTGAGCCCGTCCCTGGGTCAGACCTCCGCGGTCGGGATGACCGTCCCTTGGTGGAAGCGCAGCTTCCAGCGTCCCTCCGACCGCACCCAGAGAGAGCTCCGGTTGCCGAGGTCGAGCGTCGCGTGACGGAGCTCGCTCACGTAGGTGACGAGCGCGACGTCCGGCGTCACCTCGTGCACCGTGAAGCCTTGGAGCGGCAGCGTTGCCGGGATCTCCTGGTCGGGGATGTCGAGGAGGTCGTCGCGGGTGTAGGTCCGACCCGATCGGCCGAACTCGAACATGTCGTCGGACGTGATCGACCCCATGTAGTCGGGGTCGCAACGGGTCTCCCGCCGCCACAGCGACTCCTCGAGCTGTCTGAGCTCCTCGATGTCGGACGCGTCCAGGCTCATCGGGTCTCCTCGGTCCAGCCCCAGGCCAGGCTAGGCATCGACGGTCAGGCCGGCAGCCAGGCTCGCGCCGAGTTCCCAGCAGGCTTCCAGGTCCGCTCTCGACGGTTCGCCCATCAGTTCGACGGGTTGCTGAGCTTGCTCCCACTCGAGCCCCTTGGCGATCGTCGAGATAGCCGTGACCGCACCTGCGGTGTCGTCGTTGCCGTGGACGTACATGCCGTAGGGGCGACGACGGGTCGTCTCCAGGCACGGGTAGTAGATCCGGTCGAAGAAGTGCTTCAGTGCTCCGGACATGTACCCGATGTTCGCTGGCGTGCCGAGCAGGTAGGCGTCGGCCTCCATCACGTCGACCTCTGACGCGGTCAGTGCGGGGCGGGTGACCACCTCGACACCCTCGATGGCGTCGTCGGTCGCCCCATCGATCACCGACTCGAGCATGGCCTGCAAGCTGGGCGATGGGGTGTGGTGGACGATCAACAACCGTGGCACGGAGAACCTCTCGGATCAGGGGTGAGCCGTTGACGATGGTCGTCGCCCTCGCGCCTCCTCGCAACCGCAGACAGCCCAGCGAACTCGACGTCGGCAGCCGCATCGAGTAGGTAGCACCCCACGGAGGTCCCGACCCTCGCCGCCGATCCGTGCGGCACGCGCCGACCCGGAGGCAACCATGGCCGAGGAACGACTCATCCGCGCCCCGATGGGAGGCACGGTCGTCGAGGTGGCTGCGGTCGACCAACAGGTCGGGCCGGAGGGTTCGCTGGCCATCCTGGAGTCGATGAAGATGGAGCATCCGGTGCGGGCTGACGTTGCCGGTCGCGTGAGCTCGGTCGAGGTGGTCGCCGGAGACACGGTGGAGGTCGGCCAAGTCCTGCTGCGCCTCGCCCTGGAGGTGGCCGAGTCATCGTCCGACGTCGGGACAGGGTCAGCCGGTCCCGATGGCTCGGCGCGCGTTACCTCCCCATCGCCGCGAGAGGGATCCGGGGAGGGCGAAGCAACGTCGGCAGACGCTGCGCTGCAGGCTCGACGTCCGGAACTCGACGAGCTCGCCTCGCGCCGGTGGCTCCTCGAAGATGCTGCTCGTGCCGACGCGGTCGCTCGTCGACATGCCCAGGGGATGCGGACCGCCAGGGAGAACGTGGCGGCGCTGGTCGATGAGGGCAGCTTCATCGAGTACGGGGGCTTCGCTATCGCAGCGCAGCGGTCCCGTCGTTCGGTCGAAGACCTCCAGCGAGCCACCCCCGCGGATGGTCTCATCGCTGGGGTAGGCACGGTGCAGGGCGCGGTCTTCGGCGAGCAGCGTGGCAGCTGCGCGGTGTTGGCCTACGACTACACCGTGCTGGCCGGAACGCAGGGCCACGTCAACCATCGGAAGATGGATCGGCTGCTCGAGCTCGCTGCGGAGCGCAGCCTCCCGGTCATCCTGTTCGCCGAAGGCGGTGGTGGCCGTCCCGGGGACACCGACTCGATCGGGGGTTCCTGGTTGGACGTCGGGACATTCCATCGCTTCGCTCGACTCACCGGCGAGGTGCCGACGATCGCGATCGTCGATGGCTACTGCTTCGCGGGCAACGCCGCGCTCGCCGGCTGTGCGGATCTCCTCATCGCGACGGAACGCAGCAACCTTGGCATGGCGGGACCCGCGATGATCGAAGGGGGTGGTCTGGGCAAGGTCGACCCCACCCAGATCGGTCCGATCGATGTGCAACGTCGCAACGGCGTCGTGGACGTCGTCGTCACCGACGACACCGAGGCCGTCGAGGTCGCTCGGCGCTGCCTGGGGATGTTCCAGGGGCCGCTCGCCGGCGGTCGTGCCCCTGATCCGCAGGGGACGCGCGAGATCATCCCGAGGAACCGTCGCGCGGGGTACGACGTTCAGGAGGTGCTCGAGGGGCTCTTCGACGTGGACAGCGTGATCGAGCTGCAGCGGGACACGGCGCCGGGGATGGTCACGGCTTTGGCACGCCTGGACGGACGCCCCGTCGGGGTGTTGGCCAACGACAACCGTCACCTGGGTGGCGCGATCGACGCCTCGGCAGCCGACGCGGCAGCGCGCCTGTTGCGTCTCTGCGATGCGCGTGGGTTGCCGGTGGTCGTGCTGTGCGACACGCCCGGTTTCATGGTCGGCCCGGAGGCGGAGGTCGACGGTGGAGTGCGCCGCTTCGGGGAGATGTTCATCGCGGGTGCCCGGTTCACCCCACCCTTGCTGGCGGTGATCACCCGCAAGGCGTACGGCCTCGGTGCACAGGCGATGCTGGGTGGACAGCTCCAGGCCCCGGCCATCACGCTGGCCTGGCCGACCGCGGAGCTCGGTCCGATGGGCCTGGAGGGCGCGGTCCGGCTCGGCTATCGCCGTGAGTTGGAGGCGATCTCCGACGTCGAGCAGCGTGCCGAGCGAGAGGCCGAGATGATCGACGCGGCGTACGAACACGCGAAGGCGTTGAACGTGGCGAGCTTCGGCGAGATCGACGATGTCATCGATCCAGAACAGACCCGTGAGCGCCTGGTCGGCTCCCTCAGGACGCTGGCGAACCCTCGGTAGATCGGTCCGCCGGGAAGGGCGCTGCTGGTCGCCCTCCACTCCCCGGTGTGTCCGGCGATGGCTGGTACCCCACCGGTGCGTCCCCCGCAAGCGGTGGACCCCGTACTCTTGGACGCCTGTCCGAAGGGTGGCGGAACGGCACACGACAAACGGGGTGAACCA
>SKNK01000009.1 GCA_007120565.1 Nitriliruptoraceae bacterium
CACGTCGATCCCTTCCACGAGGGGGTCCCCCGAGAGGTACCAGGAGAACGGGCTCAGCGCCTCCAACCATCGACCGTCGTCCAGCATGCCGGCGAACGCATCGGCCATGAAGGCCACCACCCCCAACCCGGCGCCGGCCGACAGGCCGACCACTCGCCTGCCGGTGGCCGCCCCCACCGCGAAGGTGACGCTGGCAACCGCCAAGGCGAACAGGAACATGCCGAGGCCGCCGGCCAGTAGCCCACCGATGCTCACGTCCATGTCGATCGCCACGACGACCATCAGGACCGCGACCGAGGTGGCAACGGCAAGCACCGCCAACTGGATCACCAGCGCGGCGTACCGCTCGAGTACCACCCGGCGGCGGCTGACCGCTGAGGAGAGCTCGAGTTCGAGCGAGCCGTCCTCCTCGACACCGGCCAGGACCCGGGCCGCGTGCGTGATCCCGAAGACCATCATCAGGATCGGGCCGAGCAAGGCGTAGACGGTCGACTCGAGGTAGCCCGCGGGTGAGCCGATGCGGTCGTAGCCCAGCGCGGCGACCAACCCCTCCGGCATCCCCCCGATCAACGCCTCCATCTCCGGACCGTCCATGACGGTGTAGAAGCTGGCGTACATCGCGCTGACGGCGGCGATAGCGATGGCCCAGAGCAGCACGGCACGTCGATTCTGGCGCAGGCTCCACCCCAGCATGGTGCCGGGAGCAGCGACATCGTCCGTGGTCGCGGCAGGCGCGAGGTCGCGCGGGACCACGGCTGACACCGAACCGTCGTCCCGCGAAGGGGTGGGGGTGGCGGGGATCTCAGCGACCATCGACGGTCACCTCCTCATCGGCGTGCAGCTCTTCGGCCGGCACCCGGTAGTGGTCGAGGAACAGGTCCTCGAGTTCGCGATCCTCGGCGGACCAGCGCACGACGCGATGCTGCGCTGCCGCCTTCAGCAGGGCGTCGGGCTCGCCGCGAAGCAGGCAGGTCAGGGTCCCACCCTCCACCTCGACGTCCTCGACGTTGGGCAGGGAACGGAAGGCGCCGGCGTCGACGGCGCCGTCGAAGGTCAACGCGATCCTCTGTCCGGCGTGGTGTCGCAAGGTGGCGACGTCGTCGAGATCGACGATACGACCCTGCCGGATGATCGCGACGCGCCCAGCGACCAGCTCGACCTCGGAGAGCACGTGCGACGACATGAACACCGTCGCTCCCGCCGCCACAGCCTCGCGCACCAGCGTGAGGAACTCGTGTTGGAGCAGCGGGTCGAGGCCGCTGGTCGGCTCGTCGAGGATCAGCAGCTCCGGGCGGTGCATGAACGCCTGGATCACTCCGACCTTCTGCTTGTTGCCCTTCGACAGGGCTCGGATCGGCCGGGAAGGGTCGAGTCCGAACCGTTCGGCCAGCGGCGCGATGTTGTCCCGACCCGCGCCACCACGCAGACGCGCGTAGTGCTCGAGCAGCTCCTGCGAGGTAGCGCGACCGGCCATCGCCAGCTCGCCCGGCAGGTAGCCGATGCGTGCACGCAGACCCGGTCCACCCGCCTTCGGGGCGACACCGAACACCTCGGCGCGTCCCTCGGTCGGGCGCAACTGATCGAGCAGGACACGGATCGTCGTGGACTTGCCTGCTCCGTTGGGGCCGAGGAAGCCGAACACCTCGCCGCGTCGCACCTCGAGGTCGAGGTGGTCGAGCGCGCGCGTGCTGCCGTAGTCCTTCACCAACCCTTCGGTGCGGATCACGACCTCGGTCGAGGTGGTCATCACCGGTCCTTGTCTCGCTCCGCGAACGCGGCGCGGTAGCTGTCGTAGACGTCGTCGTCGAGTGCGCCCTTCGCCAGGAGCTCCATCGCCGGGAGGATCCAGGGCTCCATCTCCGTCGGGCTTCCGGTCAGGTCTGCGCCCGTGAGCCGCGTGACGTGCTCATGAAGTACCAACGCGCCGAGCGACCAGATCACCAGGACCGCGGCCCGTCCGCGCAGGTCCTCCGCAGGCTTCAACGTGCCCGCCTCCACACCTACGGCGAGGTAGTCCGTCGCATCGTCGACCATCTCGTCGATCAGTTCTGCGACGTGCGGAGTCCCGTCACTGAGCGTGCGGGCGAGGTACCGGATCACGGGCGGTCCATCGCTGGCCGCTCGCAGCGCACCGACGACATCGAGTCCCGCACCGGCGGCCAACGCCTCCGCCTTGGCCTCGCGGACGAGTGCCGCCACGTGCTGGTCACACGCAACGCGGAGGCGATCCTTCGAGCCGAAGTGGTGGATCACCAGGCCGGGCGAGACCTCCGCGGCAGCGGCGATGGTCCGGACCGAGGTGGACGACACGCCGGCCTCAGCGAAACAGGTGATCGCGGCGTCGCGGATCCTCGCCCGCGCGGTGAGGTCATGGTCACCGGGGCCCTTGCCGCTCCCCGCGACGTCTGCGCCGGAAGGCCCACTCGACGAGGGGTCGGCGGGCGTTTCCGAGGCGCGAGGCGGAGGTAGTGAACTCATGTTCAGCATACTAAACATCTGTTCAACAGCGCGCAAGTGTCCTCCGGCACTACCGTGAGCGCTGACCGCGTCCGCCCGGCTCTCGGTCGCGCCATGCCGTACCCGGTCCCGACCGGACGGCGACGCACGTTGCTGATCCGTTCGGGACGACCCCGTCGTGCAGCGCGCTGCACCCCCGGCCCCAGCGACGTGCTCACCGATCTACCACCACACCATCACAGCACCACGCCCCCACCGACCTGCCGATCCGCCTCGTTGTCCCAAGGAGCGCCGACGTGTCCCACCGCCGACCGAGCAACCTCGCCGTCCTGACCAGCGGTGGGGATGCCTGCGGGATGAACGCTGCGGTCCGGGCGGTCGTCCGGACGGCCATCCACCACGGCGCGACGCCCTACGCGATCCACGAGGGATACAAGGGGTTGGTCGACGGTGGCCCGGCGATCGTCGAGTTCGGGACGCGGGATGTCGGCGGCATCCTCCAACTCGGTGGAACCACCATCGGGACCGCGAGGAGCGATGACTTCCGCCAACGCGACGGACGGCGCCGCGCCGCACTCCACCTGGTCGAGCGCGACATCGACGGACTCGTCGTCATCGGCGGTGACGGGAGCCTGACCGGCGCCGACCTGTTCCGTCGGGAGTGGCCCGAACTGCTCACCGAACTCGTCGATGCTGGCGAACTGACCCAGGAAGTGGCTGACGCCCACCCAACGCTCCGATTGGTCGGCCTGGTCGGATCGATCGACAACGACATGTTCGGGACCGACATGACGATCGGTGCAGACACCGCGCTGCACCGGATCACCGAAGCGATGGATGCGCTGCACAGCACCGCCGCCAGCCACCAGCGAAGCTTCGTCGTCGAGGTGATGGGCCGGCACTGCGGCTACCTCGCGCTGATGAGCGGGCTGGCGGCCGGGGCCAACTGGACCTTCATCCCGGAACGGCCCGCCGACGCCGCAACCTGGGCGACGCAGATGTGCGACGCGCTGGCTGCTGGACGCGAAGAGGGTCGGCGGCAGAACATGGTGGTGGTCGCCGAAGGAGCCCACGACACCAACGGTGAGCCGATCACCGCTGACCGGGTCAAGAACGCACTCGAGGAGCAACTCGGGGAGGATGCCCGGGTCACGATCCTCGGCCACGTCCAGCGAGGCGGCGTGCCGAGCGCCTTCGACCGCAACCTCGGAACGATGTGTGGCCACGCGGCCGCGGAACTGCTCCTGCGCTCCGGCCCCGATGACGAACCACAGTTGGTCGGGATGCGGGAGAACCGGATCGTCAGCAGTCCCCTGATGGAGAACGTCCGGCAGACCCAAGCGGTGAACGAAGCCGTTAACGAAGGCGACTACCGCCGTGCGATGCATCTGCGAGGTGGCAGCTTCTCCGAGTCGTGGGAGACCTTCCACACCCTGGTGCAAGCCAACCCGACCGAACGTGATCC
>SKNK01000086.1 GCA_007120565.1 Nitriliruptoraceae bacterium
AGTCGGACCGCCGACGTCAACGTGGACGACAAGCGGCCGTCGTAGGTGGCCGAACAGCGGGCGACGAGTAGGCGCATGGCGGCAGGACCGTAGCGCGCCGCAGCCGTCCGGAGCACGATCTGCGCTCAGCTACGCTCGAAGACCCCTTCATCCGGCTCGCAACTCCCCGCAACGACGGAACGGATCGGTACCCGTGGCACTCCAGGTCGGCCTCGTCGGACTCCCGAACGTGGGCAAGTCCACGCTCTTCAACGCCGTCTCCCAAGCTGGCGCCGAAGCGGCGAACTTCCCCTTCTGCACGATCGACCCCAACGTTGGTGTTGTCGCCGTTCCCGACGAGCGACTCGACCGACTGGCGGAGCTTGCCGCCTCGGCCAAGGTGGTCCCGACCGCGATCGAGTTCGTCGACATCGCGGGGCTGGTCGCGGGTGCATCGCAGGGTGAGGGCCTCGGCAACCAGTTCCTGGCCCACATCCGCGAGGTCGACGCGATCTGCAACGTCGTGCGTTGCTTCGAGAACGACGACATCATCCACGTCAGCGGTGCCATCGATCCCGCCAACGACATCGAGGTGATCGACACCGAGCTCATCCTCAAGGACCTAGAGACGGTCGAGAAGCGGGCAGATCGGGCACAACGCACCGCCAAGAGCGGGGACAAGGACGCGGTGCGCGAACGCGACCAGGTCGTCGCCTTGCGTGACCACCTCGCCCAAGGACTACCCGCGCGCTCGTTCGACCGCGAGATCGATCCCACGCTCCGGCGGGAACTGGGCCTGCTCACCTCCAAACCCGTGCTGTTCGCCGCCAACGTGGCCGAAGACGACCTCCCCGACGGCAACGAACACGTCGAGGTGGTCAAGAAGATCGCGGAACGTCAAGGTGCCGAGGTCGTGGTCATCTCGGCACAGGTGGAAGCCGAACTGGCCGAGCTCGGCAACGAGGAGCGCGAGGAGTTCCTCACCTCCCTCGGCCTCGAGTCCTCCGGGCTCGAGCGCCTGATCGAGCGGGCCTACCAGCTGCTCGGGCTGCTCACGTTCTTCACCGCCGGGCCAACCGAGTCACGAGCGTGGACGGTGCCGGAGGGCTCAACGGCCCCGCGGGCAGCTCGAGAGATCCATACCGACTTCGAGCGTGGTTTCATCAAGGCGGAGGTCATCGCCTTCGACGACTACGACCACCTCGGAAGCGAGGCGGCAGCCCGGGATGCGGGCCGCCTCCGGATCGAAGGCAAGGACTACCTGGTCGCGGACGGTGACGTGATCCACTTCCGATTCAACGTCTGACCTCACCCCCCATCGCCCCGAGAGCAAGAGGAGACCATCATGAGCCGCACCGAACCGATCACCCGGTTGGAGGTGGCGGCCTGCCCGACGCACCGTATGGACGTCAAGCACTACACCGCCTACGAGGTCGGCTGCGCCTGCATGAACGACGATCGCCGTCGGGAGCTCGCTCAGCGGCTCGAAGCAGCCCGCGCCGAAGGCAATCCCCTCGCGGAGATGGCGGACTGAGTCCTGGCGGATCGTGGCCCGGCGCTCGGGACACGCCGCATCGATGGAGACGTACCCGGAGCGAGGGAACCACGTGGCACGCAAGGACCTCGGAGGCCGTGTCCAGCGGGGCGCTCGCCTCGCTCGGACGGGGTTGCGAGGAGCCACCGGGGTAGCGGGCGCCACGGCTCGCCGCTGGACCGGTCGCCCGCCCAACGAGCTCCAGCACGAGCAGATGGCGGAGCACCTCGCCGAGGTCTTCGGCGACATGAAGGGCGCGGCGATGAAGCTGGGCCAGCTGCTGAGTTTCGTCGACCTCGATGTTCCCCCCGAGGTCCGCACGATCTACCACGACGCGCTCGCGAAGCTGCGTGAGGACGCTCCTGCGTTCGACGAGGACGCGATCCTGGGGGTCATCGAGCAGGAGTACGGCGCTCCCCCGGACCAGGTGTTCGCTGAGTTCGACCCGGTTCCGATCGCTGCGGCATCGATCGGGCAGGTCCATGCGGCAACGCTCTTCGACGGTCGCGACGTCGTGGTCAAGGTCCAGTACCCGGGCGTCGCCGAAGCTGTGCGCGCCGATCTTCGCAACGCTGAGTCCTTCGCTCCCCTCGCACGCTTCCTCTCCCCCAACCAAGAGATCGAGCCTCTGCTCGACGAACTGCGTGAGCGTGTCGACGACGAACTCGACTACGAGCACGAAGCTCAGTACCAACGCGCCTTCGCGACCCGGTACGACGGCCATCCGTTCATCCGGGTCCCCGACATCATCGGAGAGCTGTGCCGGAGTCGGGTGCTGGTGAGCGAACGGATCCATGGCCAACGGTTCGACGCCTTCACCGACGCCGTCGGTGAGGACGAGAAGCAACGGGTCGCCGAGATCGTGTTCCGCTACGCCTTCGGGTCGATCGGCCGCTTCCGCCTGTTCAACGGTGACCCGCATCCCGGCAACTACCTCATCGAAGAGCAGGGAACGGCGAGCGACGGTGGTGTGCGTGTCGCCTTCCTCGACTACGGCTCGGTCAAGATGTTCACGCGGGAACGTGCCGCCTCGATGCGCACGGTCGAGCGAGCACTGTCGAGTGGTGACCGTGATGCCGCACTCGCGGCGCTACGGGATGCGGGGTTCCTGCCGCGCAACGCGGTCGTGGACGAGCAGGTGGTCTACGACTGGTTCCGGTTGTACACACGTCCGGTCCTGGCGGAGCAACCCTTCTGCTTCACCTCCGACTACGCCGCCGAGGTCATCAGCTCGACGACCGATCCGCGGAGTCGTTACGCGGATGTCCTGCGCAAGCTGAACCTGCCATCCGACTACCTCCTGCTCAACCGCATCCAGTGGGGGCTCAACTCCGTGCTCGCACGCCTCGATGCCTGCAACGACTGGCGCGCGATCCGGAACGAGTACGTCCTGGCTGATGCTGAGCCTGCGACCGAACTCGGCGAACTCGACGCCGCCTGGTGGCAGGAGCATGGCGTCGCCTACGAGCGGTGAACGGTTCACCCAGGCACCGCCCGACCTCAGACGATGCCTGGACGACCGATCAGCTCACCGATCAGCTGTAGATCTCGTCGATGACCGAGGCGTAGCGTTCGCCGACCACGTTGCGCTTGACCTTCAGGGTCGGCGTCAGCTCCTCACCGACCTCGAAGTCCTCCGGCAGGATCCGGAAGTCGCGGATCGACTCTGCGCGCGAGACCGCCTTGTTGGCGTCGTCGATCGCCTCCTGGACCGCGGCGATCACGTCGGGGTCCTCGAGGAGGTCCTCGACCTTGTCGCTGGACTTGTCGTTGGCCTCGGCCCAGGCCGGCAGGGCCTCGGCGTCGAGGGTGACCAGCGCCGCGATGAAGGGCTGACCGTCACCGACGACCATCGCCTGGCTGACCAGGGCGTGTGAGCGCATACGGTCCTCGAGCACCGCCGGCGCCACGTTCTTGCCCGCCGCGGTGACCAGGATCTCCTTCTTGCGTCCCGTGATCCGGAGGAAGCCCTCACCATCGAGCGTCCCGAGGTCTCCCGTACGGAACCACTCGCCGTCCATGACCTCCTTGGTCGCTTCGTCGTTGTTGTAGTAGCCCTGGAAGATCAGGCCGCCCTTGAGCATGATCTCGCCATCGTCATCGATGCGCGCGGAGGCGCCGGGAACCGGCCGACCGATCGAGCCGATGCGCAGGGCCGAGAGCGTGTTGATCGAGGCACCTGCGGTGGTCTCGGTCAGCCCGTACCCCTCGAGGATCGGCACGCCGATGCCGTCGTAGAAGTGACCGAGGCGTTCGCCGAGGGCCGCCCCACCCGACACCGCGACACGCACCTTGCCACCCATGGCGTCACGTAGCTTGGAGTAGACCAACTTGTCGAACAACCCGTGGAACACCTTGGTGCCGAGCTTGACCTTGCCGCTGCGGTTCTGGCGCGAGTA
>SKNK01000495.1 GCA_007120565.1 Nitriliruptoraceae bacterium
GCCGACGAGTTGGTGTTCCTGGACATCACCGCGTCCAGCGACCAGCGCGACATCATGGTCGACGTCGTCCAGCGTGTGGCCGACGAGGTCTCGATCCCGTTCGCCGTCGGCGGCGGCATGCGTTCGGTCGAGGACGCCAGGCGGATGCTCCATGCCGGAGCCGATCGCATCGCCTTCAACACCGCGGCGGTGCGGCGGCCGGAGTTGCTCGCCGAGGCGGCGGCGGCGGTCGGATCCCAGTCGGTCATCGTGGCGGTCGATGCGCGGCGTCGAGATCCCGACGACCAGACGGCAGGTTGGGAGGTCACGATCCACGGTGGACGTACCCCAACGGGGAAGGACGCGGTGGCCTGGTGCGCCGAAGCAGCGGAGCTCGGCGCGGGAGAGATCCTGTTGACCTCGATGGACCGTGATGGGACCAAAGCGGGGTTCGACCTGCCGCTGTTGCAGGCCGTCGACGCCGCGGTCTCGGTCCCGGTGATCGCCTCTGGCGGTGCCGGAACCGCCGAACACCTGGCGGCGGGAGCGCAACAGGGCGGTGCGGCCGCGGTGCTGGCGGCCTCGATCTTCCACTTCGGCGAGCTGCGCATCGCGGACGTGAAGCGTGAGATGGCCGCCGCCGGCGTCACGGTGCGACTCATCGACCCGGTCAGCTAACGGTCGCGCGCTACGTGCGGCGATGGCGCCGCAGCGTGTAGTTGAGGCGCGCCAACGGGCCCAGCTCGCTGGGGTCGATCGCATCGTCGCCCGAGATGTGGTCGGTAGCCGCCTGGAAGAGCGCCGACAACGCCACGACGACATCGTGACGTGCTCGGTGCGGGAGCTGATCGAGGCCGCAGCCAGGGCAGCGCCGCATCGGAAGGTCGAACCGCAGGGTGGTGACCGTCTCCTCGTCAGGCGTGACGGTGACCGCACGCGTCGTCCGCCGCGCCGGCATGGTCAGTTCGGCCCCGCACGAGCAGCAGACATCGCTCCGGAACGTCCTCCCCCGGGCCACAGGGAGGGCATCCTCCACGGCCGATCGCGCAGCCCGTCCGAGCTGCGTCGGTACCTCGACGTAGCCGCAGCCGCAGTGGTTGATCGCGAGCCGTTCGCCGTGGACGGCGATCGACGCAGCCGAGACCTCTCGCGACACGTTGGTCCGGCGCAGGCGAGGCCGATCGCAGGACGGGCACACCGGGGCGGCGGTCACGTGGCCACCCCGAGGCGGTGGCGGCCCGTCACTCGTTGAGTTCCTCGAAGAGCCGACGTTCGAACTCCTCCTCGCAGTACTCCTGATCGCCCGTCTCCTCCATGCACTCGGCCATCCATTCGACCTCCTCGAGGAACCGGTCGACCCCTCCGACCTGCCCGACGAAGAAGCTGATCGAGAGGACGATCAGGATCAGGATGAAGCCGATGGCGCCGGTGATGATGCCCGCGATGGCCATGCCGTTGCCCTTGCGGCCACGGCCTGCTCGTACCTTGCCGACGATGCTGAGCACGAGGGCCGCGATCGCGATGAGGACCATGATCGTCGTGCCGACGGGCCGGAAGCCAGCGACCCAACAGAACACGATCGACAGGATGCCCAGCACCATGCCGAACACGGCCATCGGGTTGCTGCCTTGCGGGGCGCCGGTGTCGACGGGGGAGGAAGCGGGGAAGCCGCCACCGGCGTACGCGCCGTAGCTCGGAGGTGCCCCACTGCCGTCGGATGGCGCGGCGTAGGGTGCGGAAGAGGCTCCCGGTGACGTTGCACCGTAGGTCGGCTCCGAGGTCGCGGAGGAGTCGGGCGACGGTTCGATGGGTGACATCGCTGGCCCGGAACGCTCGGTCCCACCGGTGGCATCGCCACTCGCCCCCGGACCGGCCCCGGAGTCTCCGGGAGCGGTCGACGCGTCGGAAGACGTCGAGGTAGATCCGCCGTCGCCTGAGGCGGCGAGGGGGTCGGTCGAGGCGACGCCAGCATCGGCGACGTGTTCGGTCCACCGCTCGCCATCCCAGTACCGGTGTTCGTGCCGCCCGGTCGGGTCGGCGTGCCATGCAGCAGGTGAGCTCACGACGTATCCCCCTGAGTGATCTGGGTAGATGATGCGGTTGGGAAGCCTGGAGGTGGGAACCTAACGGACGGCGACCTTCTGGGCATCTCGCCCACACGGCTACGCTCGCCTGTCGGACGGCGTCCCGTCGTTCCATCTCGTCGCTCCGCGACCCAGGAGGGCCGTGTGCTCGCCGCCGACCAACGTGCACAGTTGCGTTTCGACGAACGCGGTCTGATCCCGGCGGTCGTACAACAGCACGACACCGGCGAGGTGCTCATGGTCGCCTGGATGAACGAGGCGGCGCTGGCCCGCACGCTCGAGGAGGGGGAGACGGTCTTCTACAGCCGCTCTCGCCAGGAGCTCTGGCACAAGGGAGCGACCTCCGGCAACACCCAGCGGCTCGTGGAGCTGCGGGTCGATTGCGATGGCGATGTCCTGCTCGTCCTGGTCGACCAGCGCGGGGACGGCGTCGCTTGCCACACGGGGGCGCGCAGTTGCTTCTACCGTCGCGTCGAGGGCTCGCCGGGGCAGGATGCTGCCGCGGCTCCGCCGTTGGAGCCCGAACGTGCGGGGTGAGTCGGCGGTCCGTCGACCGTGGCGCAAGCAAGGGGGAGCCCGAACGGTCGGTCGCGGTTCCACAACGACGAGGAGACACCACCGGTGACCATCCAGCCGTCACGAGAGAGCTTCATCGAACTCGCGCGCGAGCATGGGGTCGTTCCCGTCTGGCGTGAGGTCCTCGCCGACCTCGAGACCCCCCTGTCGGTCTACGCCAAGCTCAGTGGCGACGGGCGCAGCTTCCTGTTGGAGTCCGCGGAGCATGGCGAGCGGTGGGGAAGGTTCTCGTTCGTGGGGTTCGATCCCTTCCTCGTCCTGCAGGGTCGAGATGGTTCGGTCCACTGGGAAGGTGACCCACCCGGCGCTGCGGCGGATGCGACGGGCCCCCTCGATGCGCTCGCGAAGGTCACCGATGTGTTCCGGGCACCTTCGCTCATCGACGTTCCACTCCACGGCGGCGCGGTCGGCTACGTCGGCTACGACGCCGTTCGTGAGGTGGAGGACCTGCCGGCAACCGGGGAGGATGATCTCGGCCTCCCGGACGTCGTCATGATGTTCCCCCGGCATGTCGTGGCACTCGATCACCTGCGCCAGGTGATGACGGTGGTCACCAACGTGGTCACCGACGGGATCGCCGCCGAAGACCTCGCGCAGCGCTACGACGAGGCGGTCGCGGCGACCGACGGGGTCGTGGATCGGCTCGCCTCGACCGGACCGCCCCTGCAGCAGGTGGCGCCACCCGAGCGCGTTCCTGCCGAACCGGCACCGTCGAACCTCGCCGCGGGGGAGTACGAGGAGATGGTCGAGGCCGTCAAGGAGTACGTCCGCGCCGGGGACACCTTCCAGACCGTGGTGAGCCAGCGGTTCGCGCTTCCGACCACGGCCTCGGCGTTCGACCTGTATCGCGTCCTTCGGGTGATCAACCCGTCGCCCTACCTGTACCTCCTCGACCTCGGCGAGACCCAGATCGTCGGCTCCTCGCCGGAGGCGCTCGTGCAGGTGCAGGGGCGGCACGTCGAGACCTGGCCGATCGCCGGGACACGTCCTCGGGGCGCGACGCCGGAGGAGGACAAGGCACACGAGCAGGACCTCGTCGCCGACGCCAAGGAGCGCGCCGAGCACGTCATGTTGGTGGACCTCGCCCGCAACGACCTGGGTCGGGTGAGCGAGATCGGGTCGGTCAAGGTCGCCGACATGCTCCAGGTGGAGCGGTACAGCCACGTCATGCACCTGACGAGTTCGGTGACCGGGACCCTGCGCGAAGGGCTCGGGCCGGTCGACGTGCTCCGTGCGGTGTTCCCTGCAGGGACCGTCTCCGGCGCGCCGAAGGTCCGTGCCATGGAGATCATCGACGAACTCGAGCCGACCCGTCGCGGCCCCTACGCGGGAGCGGTCGGTTACGTCGACCTGGCGGGCAACCTCGATACCTGCATCACGATCCGGACCGTGATCCTCCACGAGGGCACCGCCTACGTGCAGGCGGGTGCCGGCATCGTCGCCGACTCGGTTCCGAAGTCGGAGGAGGCCGAGACACGCAGCAAGGCGGGAGCCATGATCGCCGCGATCCGCGCCGCCGAGGTGCTCCACGACTGAACCGCCCGGACCGCAGATCGTGGATCAGGCCAGGAGCAAGCGCCCGACGACCTCGTTCATGATCTCGGTGGTGCCGCCGCCGATGCCGAGGATCCGGCTGTCGCGGTAGTGGCGCTCCACCTCGGTCTCGCGGAGGTAGCCCATCCCGCCGTGGAGCTGTACCGCCTGGTCCACGACGTGGTCGCAGGCGGCCACGGCGGTGTTCTTGGCCATCGCCACCTCGGCGATCACGTCGTCACCGGCGACCCAGCGGTCAGCGACCGCTCGGACGTAGGCGCGCGCGACATCCACCTGACGGGCCATCTCCGCGAGCCGATGGCGGACCAGTTGCCGGCTCGCCAACGGGCGCCCGAAGGTCTCGCGCTGGGTGACGTAGGTGAGCGTCAGGTCCAAGCACCGTTGCGCCATCGCGTAGCCCTGGACCGCCATGGAGAGTCGCTCCGCCGCGAAGTGCTGCATGATCTGGCCGAAACCCTGTCCCTCGGCACCGATGAGGTTCTCCGCGGGCACGCGCACCTCGTCGAAGCTGAGCTCGGCGGTGTCCGAGCACCACCACCCCATCTTCTTCATCGGAGGAGACACCTCGACCCCCGGGGTGTCGCGGTCGATCACCAACAGCGAGATCCCACCGGCGCCGTCCGCGCCGGTACGCACCGCGGTCGTGAAGAAGTCCGCACGGGTGCCCGACGTGATGTACATCTTCGCCCCGGTGACGAGGTAGTCCTGACCGAACGGGACCGCTCGGGTCGTCAGTCCCGCCACGTCGGACCCCGTGTCGGGCTCGGTGATCGCCAGCGAGACGATGGCCTCACCCGCCAACACCGGACGGGCCACACGATCGATCAACGAAGGTGTTCCGGACGAGATCAGGTGCGGAAGCCCGATGCCGTGGGTGAACAGGCTGGCGATCAGTCCGGAGGATCCGCCCGACAGGATCATCTGCTCGGTGACCGTGAGCATGTCGATCGGTGACCCACCGACCCCGCCAACCTCTTCCGGGAACCCGATCCCGAGCAAGCCGGCATCGGCCGTCGCCCGGTGCAACTCCCGCGGGAGAGCGCCGGCCTCCTCCCACTCGGCCAGGTGAGGGACGATGCGGTCGGTGGTGAACCGTCGAACGGTGTCACGCAGGGCGAGACGTTCCGGTGTGTCCCAGTCGGGATGGTGCAAGGTCGTGGCTTTCGACTCGAGGGCGCGAGGTTCCGCCGAGCGCGATGTCCCGCTGGCGGGTGGTCATCATGCCGCACCGAAGCGCGCATCCGACCCTAGGACCTCTACCATCGCCCCGCGCCGGCGCCTGCGGCATCCGTCGGATCCTGACGCCGGAACGATCCCTGGCGAGCCACGCCCCCACCAGGAGCACCGTCCTGACCACCTACCTCGATGATCTTCTCGCGGGCGCGCATCGGCGCGTCACGGAGGCGCGCGCAATCGAGCCCCTACCCGCCCTACAGGACCGTGCTCGTGCGGTCGCGGCACCCCCGTCGCTCTACGACGCACTGGCACGCGGCGGGGTCGGCGTGATCGCCGAGGTGAAGCGGGCATCCCCGTCGAAGGGTCCGCTAGCCCCCGACCTCGATGCCGCTGAGCAGGCACGTGCCTACCTCGACGGCGGGGCGTCGGCGGTCTCGGTCCTGACCGAACCGGACCGCTTCCACGGCTCGCTGGAGGACCTGTCATCCGTGGCGGCCCTTGGCGCGCCGGCGCTGCGCAAGGACTTCATCGTCGACCCCTACCAGATCTGGGAGGCCCGTCTGGCGGGCGCCTCGGCGGTGCTGTTGATCGTCGCGGCCCTCGACGAACCGCTGCTGCGGTCCCTCCACGATGAGGCCACGGCCGCGGGGCTGTCGGTGCTCGTTGAGGTCCACGACGACGTCGAGGTAGCCGCAGCCAGCCGGGTCGGTGCTCGGATCGTCGGGGTCAACTCCCGGGATCTGAGGACGTTCGAACTGGACCGCGACGCCTTCGCCCGCCTGCGACCGAGCCTGCCGGAGGGCTGCCTCGCCGTCGCGGAATCCGGCGTTCGCAACGCCGAAGACGTCCGCCAGGCCGCGGCAGATGGCGCCGACGCCGTGCTGGTCGGCGAGTCGGTGGTCCTGGCCGCCGACCCCCGTCGGGCGGTCGCCGACCTGGTCGCGGCGGGACAGATGGTCGGGCACCCGGATGCTTGACACATCGCCGAACCTCGGGATATAACCCGAGAGTTCTATATCTCTTCGAGGCGATGTGTCGAAGTACCTGCGGATCGCGGACGACCTTCGAGAGCGCATCGTCGATGGGTCCTACGAGCCCGGGCGGCGGCTCCCTAGCAACCGCGAACTAGCCGACGCGTACGGCACGACGCTGGCGACCCTGCGCGCGGCGCTGCAGTTGCTGGCCGACCAGGGCTGGGTCACCGTGGAACATGGCAACGGGACCTTCGTGGCGGACGTCGGGGCCGACGCCGACATGCTGGTGAGCCTCACCGAGCAGGCGGTCGGCGCCGGCGTCACCTTGGAGACGCGGGTCCACGGCATCGAGACCGGCGTGGAAGACGGCGAGGTGGCACGGCTGCTCGAAGTGAGGCCACCTCGGAACCTGGTACGACTCGATCGGCTGCGGCTGGTTGGCGGAGCCCCGGCGGTCTTCCAGTCCTCGTACCTGGCTTCCGAGCATGCCGTCCTGCTGGAGTCGTACGACGGGACCCAGCCTCTCTACCGCTTCCTACGCCTACGTGCGGGAAGCGTGCCGGTCCACTCGCGCGAAAGACTCACGGCGGTGGCCCTGCCCGAGGCGGCAGCTGACGCGCTGCAGGCACCCCCCGGCCGCGCGGCTCTTCGCTCCCACCGGCTCAGTTCGAGCCACGAAGGGCGACCGATCGTGGTCGACGAGGCCTTCGTGCTGACCGACGTGCTCGAGGTGGTCGTCGATCGCCACGGCCGGTCGACCGCGGCATCCTTCCGTCCGGCCGGAGGGCAGCCAGATCCGGTCGAGGTCCGCGATGCCGGATGACACGCCGGGTGATCCCGAGGTGGAGGGAAGCGACCCGGGGTTGGCCCTCGAGGTCCGTGGCATCTCCCGCGCCTTCCACGGCGTGCAGGCCGTGGAGGACGCGACCCTCGAGGTACCTCCCGGTGAGTGTCACGGGCTGGTGGGCGAGAACGGTGCCGGCAAGTCCACGCTGATCAAGGTGATCGGCGGCAGCCTGGCTCCCGACCGGGGCACGGTCACGATCTGCGGCACCCCGACGACGGGGTCGATCCCCCGCGCTCAGGCTGCCGGGTTGGCGGTCCTCCACCAGGAGATCACCCTCATCCCGCAACTCGATGCCGCGGAGAACATCGGGCTCGGGCATGCCGTGCCGACGCGGGCGGGCCTGGCCGTCGACTGGCCAGAGGTCCGTGCTCACGCGCAGCGGGCGGTCGATCGGTTGGGCTTGCAGATCCCCCTGGACGTCGCCGTCGGCCGGTTGAGTCCGGCGATGCAGACGATGGTCGCGATCGCTCGCGCGGTGGCGTTCGAGGCGCGGGTCCTGATCCTCGATGAGCCCACCGCGTCGTTGACCGACCAGGAGACCGTCAAGCTGTTCGACGTCGTACGTCGCCTCCGGGAGCAAGGTGTCGCGATCGTCTACGTCTCCCACCGGCTGGAGGAGATCTTCGAGCTCTGCGACCGCGTGACCGTGATGCGTGATGGCCGGGTCGTTGCGACCGACGCCGCGGAGGCGTTGGACGTCGATCGCCTCATACGGGCGATGGTTGGCAGGTCCCCTGAGCGGATGTTCCCGGAGTCGCAACGTCAGCCGGGGGAGACCCTGCTGAGCGCCCACGGCCTGACGGGGGAACGCGTCGAGGGGCTCGATCTGACGGTCCGGCGCGGCGAGGTCGTCGGGATCGCCGGACTCGGCGGCAGCGGGCGGAGCGAACTGCTCCGACTGCTGGCCGGTGCGCAGCGGCCCCGGGACGGACAGCTGCGACGTGCGGGTCGCGAGGTGAGCTTCCGTAGCCCGAGAGCCGCCCTCAAGGAGGGTGTGGCCCTGGTGCCCGAGGAGCGCCGATCCCAGGCCCTCGTCCTCACCAGATCGGTAGCGCACAACCTGTTGCTCTCCGACCTCAGTCGCCTCGGCGGCTGGGGTGGTCTGGTCAGCAAGCGCCGCGAAGCCGAACGGGCCAGGGGCATCGCCTCCGACCTCCAGATCAAGGTGGCGGCCACGCGACAGAACGTGCAGGAGCTGTCGGGAGGCAACCAGCAGAAGGTCGTGCTCGGCCGGGTCCTGTCGCGCGAACCCGAGGTGCTGTTGCTCGACGAACCGACCCGAGGCATCGACGTGGGGACCAAGGTCGAGATCTACCGACTGATCCGCGAACTGGCCGACGCCGGTCGTGGGGTCGTCGTGGTGTCCAGCGAGCTCCCCGAACTGCTGGGGCTGGTCGACCGGGTCGTCGTGCTCCACGAGGGGCGCGTCACCGCACAGATGGATGCCGACGGGGCCGATCCCGAGGTGGTACTCAGCGCGTGCTACGGGAGGACGAGATGAGGGAGCCTGTTGTGGTCGACGAACCAGCGCCTGCCGTGGTCGAACGCCCGCGCCGCCGTGTGGGTCCGTTCCTGCTCGGCTACGGCACCCTGCTGGGCCTGGTCGGTCTGATGCTCGCCTTCGGAGCTCTGCGTCCGGGGATCTTCCTGTCGGCATCCAACCTGCGCAACGTTCTCGAGCAGATCGCCATCCTCGGCATCATCTCGTTCACCCAGACGATCGTGATGGTGGTCGGGGACTTCGACCTCTCCGTCGGGTCCCTGGCCTCCCTGTCCGGGGTGTTGGTCGCCACGTTGCTGATCGGCGGGACCTCACTGCCGGTGGCTCTGCTGGCCGCGGTCGCGATCGGCCTGCTCGCGGGAGCCATCAACGGGGTGTTGGTGGCCTACATGCGCTTATCGGCGTTCGTCGCGACCCTGGCCATGATGACCTCCTTCGCGGGGTTGGCGCTGTTCGTCACCAACGGCAGCACCCTGTTCGGACTGCCGGAAGGGTTCCTGTGGCTCGGCCAGGGCCGCATCGGTCCGTTGCCGTTGCCGGTGGTGGTGCTCGCGACCGTGGGGATCGTGACGTGGGCGGCGCTCGGTCACACGACGCTCGGTCGCCGCTGGTACGCCATCGGAGGCAACCCGGAGGCCGTGCGCCTGGCCGGCATCAACGTCGACCTCGTCCGGTTCTCGGCGTTCCTGGCCTCCGGGGTCGGAGCGAGCATCGCTGGCGTGATCCTGGCGAGCCGTCTCGCGTCAGCTCATCCCACGGCCGGCACACCCTTCATGCTCATGTCCATCGCCGCGGTGTTCCTCGGCATGACCCTGTCAAAGGAGGCGCAGCCCAACATCCCCGGCACGGCGGTCGGCGTGCTCATCCTGGGGGTGCTGAGCAACGGTCTCAACATCATGCAGGTGAGCTCGTACGTGCAACAGATCCTGACCGGGCTGATCATCGTCCTGGCGGTGAGCCTGTCCGGCCTGGCGCAACGGGTCGCACGATGACGGTGACGCGAGGAGAGCAGGGCGGAGGTGCGCCGAGGTTGTCGGGGATCGTCGCGTTCCTGCCGACCGGCTACCCGGATCCGGACACCTTCCTCGAGGTGGTCGACGCGGTCTTCGCCGCCGGTGCCGGGGCTATCGAGCTGGGCATCGCCCTGTCCCCGCCGACCCTCGACGGGCCTCGGGTCGTGGCCGCGTTCGAAGAGGTGACCATCAACCTCGACGAGCAGGTGGCGTTGATCGAGGCAGCGGCGTGGCGTGGTCGGGTCATCGCGGTCGTCTTCGCTTCCGAGGCCACCACCGAACAGCTCGACGAGCTGCTTGGCCGACTCGCCGCCGCGGGGGTATGGGCGCTCTTCGTGCCGGACCTGACGATGGAACGGCAGCTCGAGGTGATGGAACAGGCGCCTCTGCCGCTCGGGCTGTTCGTGACCGCGCATCGCGACCTTCCCATGATCACCGAGCACCGCGGCCGTCGCCCGGCCTTCGTCTACCTGCGGTCGTCACCACGGGCGACGGGGGAGCCATTGGACCGTGAGGCCGCGGCCGAGCGCCTGGCCGACACCCGGGAGGCGCTCACCGGAGAGGTGCCGCTGCTGGTGGGGTTCGGGGTCGCAGAGCCCGGGCAGGTCGCCGAACTGCACGCTGGCGGCGCGGACGGGGTCGTCGTCGGCAGCCTCATCGTCGAGACGGTGCAGGACGGGGCCGAGGCCGTGGGGGCTCAGGTGCGGCGGCTGAACGCCGGGATGGTGGGATGATGGAGTACCTCGTCGTCGTTGATGTCGGAACGACCGCGGTGAAGGCCGCTGCGGTCGGGACGGACCTGTCACTGCTCGGCGTCGCCCAAGCCGATCTGCCGACCATGCGGGAGGGCGTCCGCGTGGAGCAGGACCCCGAGGACTGGTGGGCTGGCGCGGTCGAGGCCGTGGGGGCGCTGCCGGACCTCGGCTCGGCCAGCGGGTTGGCGCTGACCGGGCAGATGCAGGATCTCATCCTGGTCGAGGATGGACGCAGCCGCGGTTCCGCCATCCTCTACTCGGACCACCGTGCGACCGCAGAGCACGAGAGCCTGACCGAGCGGATCGGACACGATCGCTGGTTCGAGATCACCGCCAACGTGCAGGATCCGGCCAACCTCGCGGCGAAGATCCTGTGGCTCCGAGCGCACGAACCGCAACGGCTCGCGACCATGGATCACCTGCTGTTCGGCGCGCACAGCTACCTCGCTCTGCGAGCCTGTGGGGCGGCCGTGTGTGACCCCACGACGGCGAGCACGACGGGGCTCTACGCGTCGACCACCGGTGACTGGGCGCAGGAGATCCTGGACGCGATCGACCTGGACCCGGCAGTGATGCCGAGGTTGCAGTCGCCGCTCCAGCCCTGCGGCTACCTCGATGTCGCAGCGGCCGCGGAACTGGGTCTCCCTGCAGGGATCCCGGTGGTGCACAGCGCCGGCGATGCGGGTACCACGACCGTCGGTGCGGGCGTTGCGGACGATGGCGGCCGCTACGCCTACCTCGGCACCAGTGGCTGGCTCGCGGCCACGACGGCGGACACCGTGACGCCGCGGGAGCAACTCTTCACGCTCGAGCACCCCGTGCCCGGCCACCGCATCCAGATCGGCCCGATGCTCTCGGTGGGGGCGTGCATCGACTGGGTGCGGGACGGGTTGCTGCGGCTCGACGGCCATGCGCAGGTCGAGGAGCTCGTGCGCGGTACCGAGCGCCCCAGCGACGTGCTCTTCCTGCCGTACCTGGCCGGGGAGCGGTCACCGATGCGTGATCCGCACGCCCGCGGTGTCCTGATCGGTCTCAGCCTGGAGACCGATCCCGCGCAGGTGGCTACCGCGGTGATGGAAGGGGTCGCGCTCTCGCTCAGGACGATCGAGACGCTCATGACACCGGAACCGGTCGGGGCAGATCCGTCGCTGGTGGTCGCGGGCGGAGGGAGTCGCTCCGAGGCGTGGTGCCAGATCCTGGCGGACGTCTTCGGCCGTGTGGTGCGGCGCCTCGACTCGATCGAGAACGTCGGGGTGCTCGGCACCGCCCAGTTGTCGTGGCCGGCGCTCGGGCACGGTGAGGTCGTCGCTCGGGGCGCAGGCGACGCGGTCGGGGTCGAACCCGACGGTGCCCTCATCGAGGCGTACACGCAGCGCCGCGAACTCCAGGTGCGCGCCTACCACGATCTCCTCCCGGTCGTGCACGGCCTGACCGGCGCTCCTACGGGCGTGGTCGGCTCTTGACGGGTCGAGGGGCCACTGCTAGACAGACAACTAGAACTCTCGATGTCTGTCGATGAGGATCGGGGCGGCGCGAGGTCGCGCGGCCCCTCGGAGAGGGAGCGGCTCATGAGGTGGATGCGTGGCGTGAGTGTCATCGCGGTGGCGATGCTGGCCCTCGCGGCTTGTGGTGACAACGGCGACAACGGCGAGGCCGGGACCGACGACGTCGAACCGGCGGCGGAGTCCGACGTCACCGTCGCGGTGGTCACCGCCTACTACTCCAGCGATGCCACCAAGCAGGTGGTCGATGAGTTCGCCGACATCGGGGAGGCGCGGGGTTGGACCGTCGACGTCAACGACTCGGCTGGCGATTTCGATCGCCTCAACAGCGCCATGCAGGACGCGGTGACCCGCGGCGTGGACGCGATCGTCATCGGGATGGGTGACCCGGGGCAGATGGCCCGAGGGCTCAGCGCCGCCTCCGATGCCGACATCCCGGTGTTCGCGATCGACGCGGCCCCCGCCGAGGGCATCGTCACCAACGTCACCTCCGACAACGCCGACCTGGGACAGCAGAGCGCCCAGTGGCTCATCGACGAGATCGGCGATGGCGGCCGGATCATCATGTTCACCCACGATCCTCACCCGGGGGTCAACGCCCGTGCCGAGGCCGCGGCGGCCCTCTTCGACGACGCTGGTATCGAGATCGTGCAACGCATCCACGTCGAGGTGCCAGGTCCGGTGGACGATGCGCGTAGCAGCATGCAGGACTACCTCACCGCCAACCCTGGCGACGATGCGGTCGACGGTGTCTGGGCCGGATGGGACGAGCCCGCCCTCGGCGCATCGCAGGCCATCGAGTCCGCCGGTCGTGACGGTTTCACCGTGGTCGGCGTCGATGGGCAGGACTTCGCGATCGCGGAGATCGAGGGCGGAGGTCCCTTCGGAGCCACCGTGAAACAGGACTGGGACCGGATCGCGACGGAGATGGCGGACATCGTCGCGGCGTACCTCGACGGGACCGAGCCCGACAGCGAGCAGATCGAGATCCCGGGGGAGTTGCTCACGCGGTGACCGTTGCGCGGTCAGCGAGTCGGTGCCGGTCCGGTGAGAGCGGAGTATCCCGTGACGACCCATGGTGTGACCACCGAGCCCCGTGAGGGCTACTTCGGCCGCTTCGGGGGCCAGTACATCCCCGAGGCGTTGTCCGGCGCCCTTTCGGAGTTGACGGAAGCGTGGCGGGATGCTCAGGCAGATCCGGAGTTCGCCCGTGAGCTCGGCGCGCTGCTGCGCGACTACGGGGGCCGTCCTACCCCGCTCTACCACGCCACCCGCCTCTCGCAGGAGTCCGGGCTCGAGGTCTGGTTGAAGCGCGAGGATCTCGCCCACACGGGGTCGCACAAGATCAACAACGTCGTCGGGCAGGCCCTGCTGGCCAAGCGGATGGGCAAGCCCCGGGTGATCGCCGAGACCGGAGCGGGGCAGCACGGCGTGGCAACGGCCACTGCGGCCGCGCTGTTCGGCCTGGACTGCACGGTCTACATGGGCGCCGAAGACGTCCGGCGTCAGCGGTTGAACGTCGTGCGCATGCAGCTTCTGGGGACCGAGGTGGTGCCTGTCGATAGCGGGACCCGCACCTTGAAGGACGCGATCAACGAGGCCATGCGCGACTGGGTCAGCAACGTCGATGAGACCCACTACCTCATCGGCTCGGCGATGGGGCCGCACCCCTTCCCGACGATCGTGCGGGAGCTGCAGAAGATCATCTCCATCGAGTCGAGGCAGCAGTTCACCGACCAGGCCGGTGGCCTGCCCGACGC
>SKNK01000502.1 GCA_007120565.1 Nitriliruptoraceae bacterium
CGGATCGCCACGGTCAGCTCGCCCTGGTGGTAGTCCAGGGCGGGGTGCAGCTGGGGCAGCACCTCGAAGGTCGGGGTGACGTCGGTCAGGTCCCAGGTCTCGGCCAGCTGAGCACGGATCCTCGCGAGCGCGCTGCGGCCCTGGTCGTCCTCGGTCTCCGCAGGGACGACGAGGTAGTGGAGACTGACCAGGGGATCGACCACCACCCCCTCCAGCGCGAGGTCCTTGCGCACGATCTGGCGGTGGATCTGGCTCTCACGGGGGACGTCGACGACCAGGTTCCCCCGGATCTCGACCGCACACCCCAGCCGGTTGCCGGGCTCGAGTGGCCGACGCCCGTGGTAGTCGGTCTCCAGCGTCCCGGGTGGGCTGACGTCATCGTCCTCGACGGTGATGTCCCACTTCGCGTAGGACCCCGGTGCCACCACGACCTGACAGCGCCCGCACTTGCCCCGACCACCGCACACCGTGTCGAGGTCGACGCCCAGCTGCCGTGCCGCCTCCAGGACGGTCGTGCCCTCAGCGACCTCGCCGCTCAGCCCGGAGGGGGTGAACACCACACGGCGCAGCAGCTCCGCCTCGCCGCCGTGCTCCGGGCGTTGGCCTGGTTCCGACGTCTCGGCCATGGGCCGTCAGCTCCCCGCCCGGGCTCGCCGACCGCCGGCGCGTCCCACCCGGCGACCCACCTCGGCGTCGGGGTCGCGGTGGTTGCGGATCCAACTCGCACAGTTGGTGTCGACACCCATCAGCACGTCGGCGGCCTGCACCGCCGACCTCACCTCGGCGTGCAGGGGGTTCATGATCGCCGAGGTCATGCCGCTGGCCATCGCCATCGACAGGAAGGTGCCGGTCACCACGTGCCGGTTCGGCAGCCCGAAGCTGACGTTGGAGGCGCCGCAGGTGGTGTTGACCTGCAACTCCTCGCGCAGCCGGCGGACGAGCCGGAAGACCTGCTGACCCGCCGATCCCATGGCGCCGATCGGCATCACCAAGGGGTCGACCACCACATCCTCGCGGGGGATGCCGTGGTCCGCGGCCCGGTTGACGATCCGTCGTGCTACCTCGAACCGGACGTCGGGGTCCTCGGAGATCCCGGTCTCGTCGTTGGAGATGGCGACCACCGCGGCGCCGTGCTTGGCGACGAAGGGCAGGACCCGTTCCATCACCTCGTCCTCGCCGGTGACCGAGTTGATCAGCGGCTTGCCGTCGTAGACCGCGATCGCCGCCTCGAGGGCCTCGACCACCGAGGAGTCGATCGACAGCGGCACGTCGGTGACCGACTGGACCAGTTGGATCGCTCGGGTCAGGAGCGCCGGCTCGTCGGCCAGCGGGATGCCGGCGTTGACGTCCAACACGTGTGCCCCCGCCTGGACCTGGGCGATCGCATCGGCCTCGACCCGGCTGAAGTCGCCCGCCCTCATCTCCTCGGACAAGAGCTTGCGGCCCGTCGGGTTGATGCGCTCGCCGATCATGACGAAGGGCCGGTCGAAACCGAGCACGACCTCTCGGGTCGCGGAGCTGATCACGGTGTGGGTCATCGTTGGCTCCCGGGAGCAACCGTTGGCTCGAGGACCCCACCCTGGCGGACCAGCGTGGCGAGCCGTTGGCGGTCGTGTTCAGCGTCGAGGCGTGCCACCAGTTCGTCGACGGCCGCCTGAGGGTCGTCGCCGTCCAGGGGCAGGGTGGTGCGGCGCCAGGCGGTGACGTAGGCGTGATGGTCGGACATCCCGGCGACCTTCGCCGCCTTGTCGATGGCCTTCTGGAACCGCGAGGGCAGCATCGCCTTCACCTCGGCGTCCACCCCGGTCGCGCTCACTTGGGCCGGGATGTCCCGCCAGGAGATCACCACGAGCCCGGGGGTCCCCGTGCGCCGACGCCGGGTCACGATGGCACCAGGGGGAGACCGCCAGGTACCTCGCCAGGCCGCCGGTCTGACCGGGCGAGCAGCCCACCGGCGAGGTCGCCGTAGCCCGTTAGGCGACGCTCGTAAGCGAGTCCCAGCCGCTCCGCCGCCTCTCGGGCGCGCCGGTCGAGTTCGGCGTCATCGGTCTGGGCCAGGTAGATGACGCGGCGGTAGTTGCCGAAGTACAGCGGTGCGAGCTCTGGATGCGCGTCCAAGCCGAGCCCAGCGAAGACCAGCACGCCGACGTTCCTCGCGAGGTAGTCGGTGAGGTAGAAGGTGCCCGGTTCCTCGTCGTGCATCGCGGCGAAGGCTGCGCGGCCGGCGAACAGTTCGTAGCAGTGGGCGCCCGGCAACCGTTCGACGCCTTCCTCCACACACACCTGGTCGAGACGGCCGCCCGTCCCGCAGTCGGCGTACCCGATGACGATGCGTTCGAAGCGGCCATCTGCCGCACGGATCCGCTCGCGCACCCGCTCGGGGATCTCGTCCGGGCGGTTGTGTAGCTCGGCCGGGAGGCAGGTCACCTCGACGCCGTCGAGGTCGTGCAGCCGGGCGATGTCGATCAGCTCGCGGGCGATCGCGCCACAGGCGATCACCAGTAGGCGGCCACCTGCATCGGCGGAGGTCTCGCCACGCTCTGGTGTGCGTGCGGCCGGCGTGGAGGCCGGCCGCACGGGGAAGGTGACCAGGGGTCTCATGCTGCTGCCGTGCGTCGTGCCCTCACGAGTTGGGTGGCGAGCTCGGCAGCGACCGCGGCGTCGCGACAGTAGGCATCCGCGCCGATCGCCACCCCGAACTCCTCGTTCAACGGCGCACCGCCAACCAGAACGATGTAGTCGTCGCGGAGGCCCTTGGCTTCCAGGGTGTCGATGACCACCTTCATGTAGGGCATCGTGGTGGTGAGCAGCGCCGACATCCCGAGGATGTCGGGCTGATGGGTCTCCAAGGCTTCGAGGTACCCGTCGACGTCGGTGTTGATCCCGATGTCGACCACCTCGAACCCGGCGCCTTCGAGCATCATCGCGACGAGGTTCTTGCCGATGTCGTGGATGTCGCCTTTGACCGTGCCCAGCACGATCTTGCCGATCGGGGGGACGCCGGTCTCCGCCAACAGCGGGCGCAGGATCTCCATGCCCGCCTTCATGGCGTTGGCGGCGAGCAGCACCTCGGGAACGAACAACACCCCGTCGCGGAAGTCGATCCCGACGATGCGCATCCCCTCGACGAGCGCGTCATCGAGCACCTGCTGGGCACTCCACCCGCGCTCGAGCAGGATCCGCGTCCCCTCGACGATCTCGTCGGCGAGCCCGTCGTAGAGGTCCTCGTGCATCTGCTCCACGAGGTCGCTGGTCTCGAGGGCCGCGAGGTCGATGTCCTCGTCCTGGCCGGAGCCAACCTGGCTGTCGTCCTGCACCATCGCCGCGTCTCCACGGTCGGGAGCCCACGGACCGCCACCCGCTGACGGGCCGCATCGCTCGGAGGCGTCATGAAGGGCGTCCCTGGCACGGGACGCCGCTGATCGCCACGTCCTTGAGGCTAGAGACGTTCGGTGATGCCGTCTAATACTCGTTCAGCATGGACTGATACTCTTTGAGCATGGAACGGTTGTCGGATCTGCAACTGGTGGCGGCGTTCGTCGCGGTGGCGGAGGAGCGCCACTTCGGCCGAGCGGCGCAACGCCTGCACGTCGCACAGCCGGTGATCAGCCGCCGCATCCAACGTCTCGAGCGCGAGATGGGTGTGGAACTGTTCACCCGCACCAGCCGCCACGTCACCCCGACCGACGCCGGGATCGCCTTCCTCGATGCCGCGCGGCACCTGCTCCACAGCGCCGAGGTCGCGGTCATCCAGGCACAGCGTGTGGCGGCCGGTACCGCGGGTGGCTTGACCGTCGGGTTCGTCGACTCGGTCGCGTTCGAGCTGCTGCCCCGCCTGCTGCGCGAACTGGCGGTCCGAGTGCCCGAAG
>SKNK01000426.1 GCA_007120565.1 Nitriliruptoraceae bacterium
AGCCGCCCCGCTGGTGGGGCCGGGCGATGGACACCAAGGGCGCCTTCCGGACCGTCTACATGGACCGTGAGTCGATCATCGGTTACCCCGATCACCTCGTGCAGTCGGAGTACGAGCATCCGCACACCCACCTGGCTGGGGTGCTCAACGACCTCGGACGCGGGCGGGCCTCGATCGGGGTGGAGCTCGACAACTACTACTACCCGGCCGCCGCGCACCTGAACCTGACCGCCGGGCTCCCGGGCGCCACGTTCATCGATGCCACCGCACTGGTGAACTGGCAACGGGCGGTGAAGTCAGAACGCGAACTGGGCTACATGCGTCGAGCGGCCCGCATCGTCGAGCGGATGCACGAACGCATCTACGAACTGGTCGAGCCGGGGTTGCGCAAGAGCGACCTGGTGGCTGAGGTGTACAAGGCGGGGATCGCCGGCATCGCGGGCGCTGACGGCTATGGCGGCGACTACCCGGCGATCGTGCCGCTCATGCCGACCGGCGCGGATGCGTCGGCACCCCACCTCACCTGGGACGACCGCGTCTTCCAGGAGGGTGCCGGCACCTTCTTCGAGATCGCCGGCTGTTACCGGCGCTACCACGCCCCGTTGTGTCGCACCATCTACCTCGGTGAACCTCCGGACGAGATGCGTCGTGCCGAAGCCGCGCTGATCGAGGGGCTCGAAGCCGGGCTGGACGCGGCGCGGCCGGGCAACCATGCGGGTGCGGTGGCCGATGCCCTGTATGCGGCCCTCGAGAAGGCCGGGATCGAGCGTGAAGGACGCTGTGGCTACGCGGTCGGTATGAGCTACCCGCCGGACTGGGGTGAACGGACGATCAGCTTCCGATCCACCGACCGCACGATCCTCGAGCCCGGCATGACCTTCCACTTCATGCCGGGTCTGTGGATGGACGACTGGGGCCTCGAGATCACCGAGAGCATCGTGATCCGCCACGATGGTCCGGCCGAGTGCTTAGCCAACGTCCCGCGCGAACTCTTCGTCAAGTCCTAGGTGCGAGGTGCAGGCGGAGTTCGTTGACGATCTCCCAGGCAGCCTGGTGGGCTTGCGGGGCGATCCCGGGGAAGGACAGGAACGCGTGGATCGCACCGAGGTAGAGCGTGCCGCGAACCGGCACTCCAGCGGCTCGGAGTGCCTCGACGTAGCGACGAGCGTCATCCCGTAGCGGATCGTGGTCGCCGACCAGGACCAGGGTCGGCGGCAGCCCCTCGTGGTCCTCGGCAAGGAGTGGCGACACGCGGGGATCCGCAGGATCGTGGTCGCCGAGGTAGAGGTCCCGGAAGGTCTCCAGTGCGTGCTCGGACAGGATGGGTGCCTCGGGATCCTTCGAGAGCGATGCGGATGCCCCGGTCAGATCGGTCGGGGGATAGAGCAGCACCTGGCAGGCCAATCGTGGTCCACCGGCATCCCTCACAGCGAGGGCGGTCACCGCGGCGAGGTTCGCCCCCGAACTGTCCCCCATGATGGCGATCCGGTCCGGATCACCGCCGAACTGGTGTGCATGCCGCGCCACCCAGGTGGTCGCGGTGAGCGCATCGTCCACGGCTGCCGGGAAGGGGTTCTGGGGGGCGAGTCGGTAGTCGACGCTGACCACCACCGCCGGGACCCCGCAGGCGACGCGGCTCAGCAGCCAGTCGGCTACCTCGAGGTCGCGGCGGACCCACCCGCCCCCGTGGAGATGGACGACCACCGGCAGGGGGGACGACATGGATCGTGGCTGGAAGACCCGCGCCGGAAGTGCGCCGACCGCCCCCTGGACCTGCAGATCGACGGTCCGTACCGAGCGGATCGGTGTGCCGATGATCGCGCGGGTGGCAGGAGTGTCGGGGATGACCCCTCGCTGGATGCGCGCGATCGCCTCGGGAGTCGCGCCCGCGACCGTGCCGCCCGGCAAGCGGGGAAGGAGCCAGGCGAACAGGCGGGTGCGGAGGTCGAGACCCATGTCAACGAGGACGGTACCCGTGGGGAGGAGGTCACATCTCCGGGCGACCTCGGCGTCGAGCGCGCAGGGGATGCGCGCGGCGCGCGTGGTCAATAGCCTCGGGGCCATGTCGACCACCACCTCGCCCTCCACCGCTCCTGCGACCTCGACCCAGAGGTTCGCTCAGACCGTGCTCGAGGGGGTCCGCTCCGCGATCGTCGGCGTCGATGAACAACTCGAGTTGTTGCTCGTCGGGATGCTGGCTCGGGGACACGTGCTGGTCGAGGACGTCCCCGGCACGGGGAAGACCACCGCGGTCCGTGCCTTCGGGGTGGTGACGGGGTTCGATACCGGGCGGGTGCAGTGCACGCCAGACCTGCTCCCCACCGAGGTGACCGGGGTCAACATCTTCGATCAGAAGAGCGGGGAGTTCAGCTTCCGGCCCGGACCGATGTTCCACACCCTGTTGCTCGTCGACGAGGTGAACCGGGCGACACCGCGGACCCAGTCGGCACTGCTCGAGGCGATGGCCGAACGCCAGGTCACCGTCGACGGCACCTCCCACGACCTCGATCCTGCCTTCACGGTGATCGCGACCCAGAACCCCATCGAACAGGCCGGCACCTTCCCCCTACCGGAAGCCCAGCTCGATCGGTTCCTGCTGCGCCTCAGCTTCGGGTACCCGGACCTGGCGGCACATCGGACGATCCTGCGCGGGCGGCGTGGCCACGAACCGCTCGAGGAACTCGAGCGATCGGTCGACGGTCCCGGCGAGCTCCCCAAGCTCTGGGACGAGATCGACCAGGTCCACGTCGAGGAGGACATCGAGACCTACATGCTGGCGCTGATCGAGGGACTGCGCGATCACGCCGACGTCGCGGTCGGTCCATCGGTTCGTGCGGCACTGGTCTTCGAACGCGCCGCACGAGCGTTGGCTGCCACCCAGGGCCGCAACCACGTCCTACCGGATGATGTGAAGCGGCTCGCACAACCTGCCCTGGCCCACCGGCTGGTCCTGCGAGAGGATGCCGGGATCCACGGCCGCGAGCCCAACGCCATCGTGGACGAAGCCCTGTCCGCGTTGGATGTCCCCGTGCGCCCGCGCCGCTGAGCGCCCGGTCGCACCGCAGGGGGAGGCGTTGACGACGTGAACCGGACCCTGACGTACTGGCTCCTCGGGCTCCTGCTGCTGGCGGTCGCCGTCCCCACGACCGCGGGTTTCCTGATCGCGGTCGGGTTGGCGGGGATGGCCGTGGTCCTGGGCATCTGGACCTGGCTGGCTCATCGGGGCATCGCCGTTGAGGTCGTCATCCCCGATCGGCTGGTCCAGGGCGAGGTGACCGCGATGAACGTCACGGTCGCCAACCACAGTCGTCTCCCCGCTCCGCGAGTGCGGGTAGAGGTTCGGCTCCCGGAAGGGCGGCTGTTGCCGGGGGAGACGGTGCTCGAGTTGGCGCTGCCCGGGCGCTCGAAGGTGCGGCGGGATGTCGAGGTGACCGCGTACGTCCGCGGGCAGTGGAGCCCACCGCCGGTCAGCGTGGCCGTCTCGGACCCGTGGGGGCTCTGGCTGCGTACCTCGGAGGCTCCCGGCGCCCCGACGGTCGTCGTCCTCCCCGCTCTGGTGCCGGTACGGCGGGCGGATCTTCCGGCGGTGTCACCGCTCGCCGAGGTGCCCGACCGTCGAGCGCTGACGACCGATCCCACGGCGATCGTCGGGGTACGTCCCTACCGCCCCGGTGACCCCCTCCGGACGATCCACTGGCCAGCGACCGCCGCGAGCGGCACCCTGGTCCGGCGCGAGACCGAACGCGCTTGGGCGAGGGACCTGGTGGTGGTGCTCGACCTGAACCACGATGCGTGGGACCGCTTCGACGACAAGCCGGTGGAGATCGCGATCTCCACCGCGGCGTCACTGTTGGCGAACGCCATCCTG
>SKNK01000174.1 GCA_007120565.1 Nitriliruptoraceae bacterium
CGTGAGCAGATCACCGGCTTCCAACGCCGCGATCGCCTGCCAGATCTCGTCGCAGCTGCGGTCGAGCCTCAGCTGTTCCGGGGTGAACAGCCTCGCCACCTGGGCGTAGTCGAGTTCCAGGAGCGATGCCGGGTCGAAGGCGTCGATCCAGGCGGTGAGCGAGGCCAACGCGGCGAGCACATCCTCGCCGTCCTCGAGCGTCTCCTCGACGACCACGATCGCCCGTTCCATCCGCTCCATCGCCTGGCCACAGGTGGTCACGTAGAGCAGGCGCGGCCCATGGCCCTCCGGATGCTCCCGGAGACGACGTTCCGAGGGATCGAACGCGGCGAACCAGTGCAGTGGGACCGCCCAGGGCTCGTCGAGCACGTGCGGGATACGACCGCTGGAGGACAACGACTCCAGCTGCCCGCGGACCCGGCCATCCGGCACGAACGCCGCGACCACGGCGTCTGGCACCTGCTGACGGAAGATGTCCATGGCGACCGCAGCGCGCAGCTCCAGCTCGAGAGGGCACACGAGCACCTGACTGCCGGCTCGGCGGACCAGCGCCGCCGCCGAGCCAGACAGGGTGCGACCCATCAGCAGCCGGGTCGCGGCCGCCCTCTCGACGTCGGCATGCTCAGCCCGGGTCAGTCCACCAGCATCCTGGACGTAAGCTTCCCAGCGTTCGCGATCCCGTGGAGGAAAGGACTCCAGGGGAGAGAACACCTTGAGTTGCGCTCGTGGTACCAGCATGGTCCGGGCGACGGTAGCCGAGGCACGGCCAACCGTGCGACGGCCGTTGCCCGCTCCCAGGCGTAGTAGCCTGGCCAGCCTCGCCGAGGTAGCTCAGCTGGCTAGAGCAACCGCCTTGTAAGCGGTAGGTCACGGGTTCGAATCCCGTCCTCGGCTCAGTCGACGTTGACTTCACCCGGCTCGAGCAGGGGGTAGGCACCCTCCTCGTCGTGGATCTCCTGACCAACCAGCGCCGGAGTGAACACGCAGATCATCCGTACGGTCTCGATGATCTCGAGGGTGTGCTTCTCGTGGGCGTCGAGGACGTACACGGTGCCCGGCTCGATGTCATAGACCTCATCGTTGGTGTGGTCGGTGAGGGTCGCCTTGCCTTCGACGCAGTAGACGGTCTCCTGGTGGTTCTTGTAGTGCATGTTGGTCACGGTGCCGGTGTACAGCGTCGTGTCGTGGAACGAGTAGCCGAGCCCATCGCGGGCGAGCAGCAACCGGCGGGCGAGGAAGGTGTCCCCTCGGGTCTCGCGGTCGGTGTCGGCGATATCGGAGAGGCTTCGAACGATCATGTGGTACTCCTTGTCAGGCTGTTCCTCGGGGCTCGGAACCTCTCGGTGTGCTGAGGCTCCGTTGGTTTCGGTGGCGGTATCTGCAGGCTCAACGCTGTTGAGCCTGCAGATCGACGGGGGCAACGCGATCCGCCCCCCAGCTGCGGTGAACCAGATCCATGATCCGACGCACATCGTCGTCGCCGACCAAGGATGGTTCACCCTCCTCAAGTGGGTCGTAGTGGTAGATGTACAAGCGGGACGCCAGGTGATCGAAGGGCAGCGAGGACTCGCCGAAGCGCTCCCCGTTCCCGGATGTGCTGACCACGACGCCGTCCCCCCAGTCCTGACCGCTGTCGTTGTTCGGGTTGAAGAAGTAGAAGCGCATCACCCCTTCGGGATCGAGCGCGACCCGTTGCAGGGCGATGGCATGCCAGCCGATGAACCGGGCCGCAGTGTCGGTGACCGCGACCCCAGCCGGCTGGGGATGGATCAGCGGTTGGTCGCCGTTGTACGCCGGGTGATAGGTCGCGTAGAGGTCCCGGAGGAACCCCTCGAGATCGGTCAGCTTCCCGGTCGTCACATCCACGGCGATGCGGAACCCGCGCCACGCCCACCAGCCGTGGAACTCGGGGTTGACCCACCGGTGGGGATCGCCCTCGCGTCCGATACAGCGGCGTCCCATCTCGGCGTAGATGCGGTCGAGGTGTGGGACCGTGACCAGCGAGACCGGGTCGAGGTCGACCGGGTCACTCGCCGCGACGCCGGAGGCGAGGTCGCGGGAGGAGATCGGGTGTCCCTCGAAGTTCACGACCACCTCGTCGTCCCTGGCGGCACGCGCCACGACGTGGAGCAGGTACTCGGGGTCGCAGTTCGCCCACATCGACAGCGCTCGAGCCGCCTGACACGTGGGGTTGTCTCCCTGGCCGACCCCCAGCGGTAAGCCCAGCATCGTCAGCACACCGGAGAGCAGCCTGGCCCGTGGGACCGGCACATCGCCGAAGGTGTCCACCAACCGCTGCGCCGCGGCGGGAGCGAGCTCCAGGCGCAACTGCCGCCAGAGCGCCGGCGCTACCGCTCGCTGGTAGAGGATGCCGCGCTCCAGCAGGAGCGCGAGCCCGTAGACCGCGCGGGCGGTCGAAGGATGGATTCCCTCCGCGATGAGCTGATGTACGAGCTCTCGGTGATGCATGAGGCAGGCCCGCCCGACGGTCGTCAACCCCAACGCCTCCGCCAGTAGGTGGTCGTCGTGGTCGAGCAGGAACCGCAGGAGCACCGGGTGGTAGGGGGAGACCAGCCCGGTGTCGTGCATCGAGCGGGCGAAACCGGTGGCTTCCGACCCCAGGATCGTTCGATCGGCGGCGGCGAGCCGCTCGCGATAGACCTCGACACCGGGATCCTCCCGACACAGCTGCGTGGTGCCGTAGAGGCTCGTGATCAACCGATCAGCGCCCAGCCCGCTTCCCATGTCGATCTCGGGATCGTCCCGGTAGACCGCGATCTGGGTGATCATCTGCTTGACGTGATCGACCTGGATCGGCCGCTGCAGGAGGATGCGCCAGATCTCGTTCACCAACTGCTCAAGGACCTGCTCGTAGCCGATCCGCTCGGCGACATGCCGTAGCACCGAACGGCCCACCCGCGACAGACGCCCCTGGCGTTGACGGTCAGCCTCGTCCGGCGGACCGAAGAGCATGGTCAGGTTGATCGCGAGCACCTGGGTCAGGTGCCGCCGGGCTCGTTCGGGTGGGATCGTGGGGTGGGGCAGGTCCCCGACGGCGATGGCGACGAACCGCAACTCGCTCAGACTCTCGATCACCACGGTGTCGGCATCCGCGCTGGTCAATGAGCCGGAGCTCAGAGCCGGGTCGAGCACCTCAGGACGCTCCCAGTCGGTCCCGGCGAACACTCCAGAAGCTTCGATGAAGCCCGCCCGTTGCTCGATGGCCGCGGCACCACCTTGCTGGAGCAGGACACGCTTGGCCGTGTCCAGCACCGGACGGACCTTGCCCGGCTTGGCGAAGTCCGGAGCGTGGGCGAGGCGGTCGAGGGTCTGATCCAACCGACCCACCAACCGCGCGAGGTCGCCGGTGTCTGCGTCACCATCATCCTGATCGTTCACGTCAACCCTCACCCCGGACGCGACACCTGATCACGTCCAGCTCGCCGTCGACTCGGAGGGACCTAGACGTAGAAATCGAGGTCCTCCTGGCGCTTCAGCAGATCGCGCATGACGTGCGGGTCCTCCCCGAAGAAGTAGAGCAGCCCCCAATGCGTGCCGAACGCGGTGCGCTTGGTGACCGTCGTCTCCGCCGGCTGCGAGAGCTCATGGGTCTCGAAGTACGGATGGTCCTCGGTCTCCTCGGGGATCTCCAACCGGCTGACGACCCGACGTCGCGGGTAGACGCCGAAACAGCCTGCGTGGCCCTTCGCATCGACGACCTCGGTGGGGAAGAACGCCTCGATCTCCTCCTCCGTGGTGTGCGGATCGAAGGCTAGGACCAGGCCCTGGTAGGCGTTGAACCCGTAGGCACGCTCGAGCAACTCGAAGAGGTTGAACCCGGGTGGGCGGTAGGCGACCTCCC
>SKNK01000391.1 GCA_007120565.1 Nitriliruptoraceae bacterium
CTCGTCCTCGCCGGCCTGAACGCCGCGGTGCTCCTCACCACCGGACGGCCCTGGGGTGTCACCGGGGCGTTCAGGCTCTGGGGCTCGAAGCTGGTCGACGCCCTCGGGGGCAACCCCGCAGCATGGCCAGCCTGGCGGAACAACCCCGCACTCGAAGCCTCGATCCTGCTCGACAACACCAGTGTCACCAACATCGGGATCATCCTCGGCGCCCTCATCGCCGCAGGGGTCGCCGGCACGTTCCGTTTCAACCGAAGGACGCCACGCAACGTGGTCGCCGCTCACACGACCGGCGGGATCTTGATGGGGTACGGCGCAGCGATCGCCTTCGGCTGCAACATCGGCGCCTACTTCTCGGGCATCGCCTCGTTCAGCCTCCACGGCTGGATCTGGGGGCTCACGGCGCTCGGCGGCACCTGGCTCGGGTTGCGCCTGCGCACAGTGTTCGGACTCAACAACCCCAAACCCACCGACAGCGTCTGCTGACCCGATCCCCCACCACGCTGCGGTGAGCTGTCCGACCGGAGGCGTGGCGTGAGACGTGAAGGGCGGCGTGATCACGGTCTGGACGAACGACCGATCGTCGGAGATCCGGGGTCGCTGCCGCACCGCGATCGAGTCACGAGAGCGTCGAGTGCCGCACGGCAAACGGCGCAGCCTCAGTCGATCGCTGACGCACGGGGAAGGTCCTGCTCGGTGTGGACGAGGTGGTTGAACCAGTTCGTCAGCACGGTACGGACCACCTCGGCGTAGGCGTCCAGCAGTTCGACATCCGACCAGCCGGCGTCGAGCGTCGCCGACCAGGTCGTGTCATCGACGTAACCCTTGTCCGACGCGAGCTCCCGCACGAACGTCAGCAGCGCGGTCAGCTTGTCGTCTCCCTCGACCGCACCACGACGGATCTCGATCGTCTGCTCCGTGCTGAAGCCCTGCTTCTTGGCCGAACCCGTGTAGGCGGCCTGGCAGTAGTCACAGGCGTTGACGTTGGCGACCGTGAGGTGCACGGCCTCACGGACGGCTCCCTCAAGCGTCGAGTTCTCCCCCAGGAAGGTCTCGACCGTGTCGTACAGGCCGATCAGGGTCGGCGAGTGCGCCATCGCGCCGAAGATGTTGATCGTCTTGCCGACCCGTGCGGACTGGCGCTCGAGCGCCGCCTTGCTCGCGTCGGGGGCATCGTCGGTGGAGTGGATCGGGATCCGGGTCAAGACAGACTCCTTGAGGCTTCTGCGGGAGGGCTGGCGGCTGCCGCACGAGCATGCCGCCAACCGAGCCAACCCGCCACGGCCGGAGACTCTTCCACCCGAAGGTGTCAGATCACGCCGGCGTCGCGCAGCTGTTCGATGCGCTCAGGCGAGTAGCCGAGCACCTCCCCGTACGCCAAGGTGTTGTGCTCGCCGAGCCCCGGAGCGTGCCGCTGGAAGCCGTAGGCGCCCGATGCCGCGTGGATCGGCATACCGGTCCCGTGGACCTCTGCGACCGATCCGTGGATCGGGTGTTCGATCGGCAGGGTCTCGCCGCGCGCGAGCAGGAGCGGGTCGGCGACCGCCTCGCTGGGCTCGCGCACCGCCGTCGCCGGAACACCATGTTCGGTCAACAGCTGCATCAGTTCGGCGCGGGTCTGCTGGCGGGTCCAGCTCTCGATCATCTCCGTGACCTCGTCCGAGCTGGCGACCCGTTGGTCGCGGGTCCCCAGGCGGGGATCAGCGGCAGGGTCCTCGATCCCCATGGCGCGGAAGAGTCCCGCGGCCAAGGCGTCGGTCGGCGCGCAGATCGCCACGAACTGGCCGTCCGCCGTCCCGAAGATGCCGAAGGGCGTCAGCCGAGGCAGAACGTTGCCCGTCCTCGTCGGCATGCCGAGCTGCTCGAGGACCGACCAGTGTTCGAGCGCGACCATCGCGGTGACCGAGCCAAGCATGGAGACGTCGAGGTGGTCGCCCTCGCCGGTGCGTTCGGCTCGCCGCAGGCCCGCGACGATCCCCAGCGCGGCGAACAGAGGGGCGGTGACGTCCGCGACCGGGACACCCACTCGGACCGGGCCGTCCTCGGGCTTCCCCGACGTCATCATCAGCCCGCTCATGGCCTGGATCATCGTGTCCATCGCCTTGCCGCGCTCCGGCGGGCTGTCTGCACCGAACCCACTGATGGTGCAGTAGACGATCGAAGGGTCGATCGCGCGGATGCTGTCGTAGTCGACGCCGAGCTTCGTCAGTGCGATGGGGCTGAAGTTGGTGACCATGATGTCGCATGCCTCGACCAGGTCACGGAGCACGTCAGGTGCGTCGGGATGCTTCAGGTCGAGGGTGACGCCGTACTTGTCCCGGTTGCGATCGAGCAGCGCGAGCGAGATGTCCTCGTCGCTCGAACGGGTGAGGGTCACCCCGTCCTCACCGAGGTAGGGGGCGTTGTTCCTCGCGGTCTCGCCACCCTTGGGGTTCTCGACCTTGAGCACCTTCGCCCCGAGGCCGGCCAGCAGCAGCGTGCAGTAGGGGCCGGCAAGCGCGGTGGTCAGGTCCAACACCGTGACACCCGCCAAGGGCCGCTGATCTTCGCCTTGCGTCTCCACCGCCACGGCCTCCCTATGCATCGACGGTTCCTGCCGACCACACGCACCCTCACGATAGTCGGCAGTTATCTATCCGCCGACACCATAGCGGCGAACGTTGTACGGGGCACCTCGCCGCTAGAACAGGACCATCACGCCGCCGACGACCATCCCGACCCCCGCACCGCCCACGCCGAGCATCGCGTACATCCCGTGCTTCTTCAGGCGGGTCTCCGGCGGCTCATCGTGGATGATCGTTCCACGCCGGGCGAACCCCAGGTAGCCGCCCTTGTCCTCGATCTTGCCGTGCACCCAGACACGGTCGCCGGGGTAGATCGCCCGCTCCTCGATGCGGCCACTGCGGTTGCGTGGGCGGTACTTGCGTTCGCGGACGGTCACGGCCGTGTCGCCGAGCTTCGTGCTGTCAACGGCGACCGCCGACCGACCGTCGTGCTCATCGATCACCTGGAAGTGGGTGCGGACCTTCCCGAGGTGCTTACGGCGGGTCCGCGTCCCGACACGGCCGTTGCCCTGAGCGCGCATATGGGTGGTGGCTCGGTACGCCCGCGACCACAGCACCGGCTTGCCGGTCGCCGCCGAGGGCTGTGGCTGGTCCCAGGGCTGAGCGATCCCGAAGACCGATCCCCGCTTGTCCGGAGCCGCCTGAGACGGAGGAACCGACGTGCGCCCGGCGACCTGCTGGCGCATCGCGAGGTGGTAGGCGCCGAAGGCCAGTGCCCCGAGCGCGACGAAGAACATGATCATGCCGTTACCCCTGGTCCGGCACAACGTCCGCAGTGTCACGGCGTCCCGTGCTGGCCTGTGGCGTCGCCCCGACGCCAGTCACCAGCGTAGTTCCTTCGCCCTCAGAAGGTCGGGGAAGCGTCGCCGGTGTCGTGGCCGACGGTCACGCGTTGTCGCTATCCCAGGGGAGGATCGACCCACCGCCTCGCCGGGTAGCTCCTCAGCCGCCGGAATCTTCCTTCCCGCCATCCCAAGAGACCAGGGTGCCATCGTCGTCGGTCACCCACGAGGCCTCGCTACCGTCGTGGGTGTCGAACAGCTCCTCGAGTTGGGGGAAGCGCTCGACCAGCCAGGACAGCGATGGCAGGCGGACCTGCTCGGGATCGGAGAGTTCGTCCTCGGACTCGTCGCCGACGAACACCTCCCACCCGGTGACGATGCGTCCGTCCGCAAGCTCGTCGCCGTGATGGTTCGGGTCGAAGGCGACGGCCCCGACCTCGGCCTCCTCGTCGTCGATGAGACGCGCACTGACGAACGCCGCGAAGTTGTCCCTCGGCTCGTCGCCGTCAGGCAGCC
>SKNK01000080.1 GCA_007120565.1 Nitriliruptoraceae bacterium
GGCGAGGATGGGTTGAACAGCACCTCCACCGGCCTCGCGGCACTCGCCCTGGCGATCGGCGGCCACGACGCGGAGGCGGCACAGGCTCGGGACTGGGTTCTCGCCCTGCAGGATGCCTGCGACACCGACACTCCCGGGGCCATCCCGTTCCGACCCGGCGACTCGGACGACGACCGCGGCGTCGAGGTGATGTCGACCTCACAGGCCCTCCTGGGCCTCGCAGGCCCCGGCCTGGCTTACCTCGATGCCGGCACGGCAAGCGGCGCTGACCCCGTGACCGGATGCGACGACGATCCGTCGGGTGAGTTCGGTGATGCCGCGGAAGCGGCCGCGACCTACCTCCTCAGCGAACTCGCCGACGGCAGCCACCTGGTGGTCCAGGACTTCCCCTCGGACGGCGCCACGATCGACGTGCTGTTCGCCCTGGCTGCCGTCGAGCAAGGCGGCGACACGATCGACACGATCTTCGCCTGGCTCAGCGATCGGGCCGCTGGATACACCCAGGGGGCCGGCTTCGACGCTGACGACGCGGCCTACGCCGGCGCAACGGCCAAGCTCGCCCTCGCCGCCATCGTCGCTGGTCAGGACCCCCGAGGGGTCGGTGGCATCGACCTCATCGCGCAGCTTGAGGCCCGGGAGACCACCGAGCTACCGGAGGTGACCCTCAGCTGCGAGGTCGAGGAGGCCGCACCGGGCGACGAGGTGTCCTGCACCATCGCCGGGCTGCTCGGGGGCGAGACCGTCGACGTGCTGGTCGAACTCGACGCGACACTGCTGGACGAGGCGGTCACCGCAGACTCGTCAGGATCCGCGGCCTTCGTGTTCACGGTGCCGGAGGATGCCACCGAGGAGGACGTAGCGACCATCACCGTCGCAGGTCTTGGTGTCGAAGCCCTGGCCGACCTCGGTGTGGCCATCGCCGCCACCCCGGTGAGCGACGAGCCGGACGAGACCGACGACACCGAGGACGTCGAGGAGACCGAGGAGACCGACCCGGTCGACGAGGCAACCGACGACCAGGACGTCCTCCCGGAGACCGGTGACCAGCTGTCGCTCGCCGCCGGGATGGGCGTGGCGTCGCTGCTGTTCGGTCTGGTGCTCGTCGCCGTGTCGCGACGTCGTCGAGAGGTCGAACACGCATGATCGTGCGTCGGGTGCTGGTCGTCGCGGCGGTCCTCGCCGCGACGACCAGCCTCGTTCCGACCTCGGAACCGGCGGAGGCGAGCAACTGTGCGGATGGGGTCATCGTGGTGATCGACGCTTCGGCGTTCGGCGCCGGCACCTCGCAGCGCTGTGTGTCTGGGGCCCCGGGAACGGGACTGGACGCGCTTCAGGCCGCTGGCCACAGCTACACCTTCGTCCCAAGGTTCGATGGGCTGGTGTGCACCATCGATCGACGGCCGGACCCCTGCAACGGCGCACCCACGGACGCGTACTGGTCGTACTGGCACGCGGACCAGGGCGGCTCCTGGACCTACAGCACCAGGGGTGCGGGCAACCGCAACCCGCAACCGGGGACCGTCGAGGGCTGGCGGTTCGGCAGCGGCTCGGCTCCGGGGGTCGCTCCGCCAGGTGGCGGTCCCGAACCAGAACCAGAGCCGGAACCAGCGCCGGCGGAGGAGCCCGTGGAGGAACCGTCGTCCGGGTCGGGGTCCGACGGTTCTGGCTCCGGGTCGGAGGGCTCCGGATCCCGTGGAGGATCGAGTAGCTCGGGGTCGTCGGGATCCAGCGGGGGGTCCGGCGCATCCAGCTCTCCAGGATCCGACGAGAGCTCGTCATCCAGCAGCTCCACGTCACCAACGACCTCCGAGGCCGAGGAAGTGAGCGAGATGGACGGCGACGAGCCGTCCACCGACGCCTCGGTCGAGCCGGCAGAACCTGCCGATGAGGTCCCCGTCGACGACACGGCTGGCTACCGCTCCCCTGACGGCGAGCCAGCCGATCCTCCCGAGGAGGGAACCGTCGCCGAGCCACAGGAGGAGGACGACACGGTCGCCCTCCCGGAGCGTGGCGACGATGGCGTCCCGGTGGGGCTGATCACCGGCGGTGGCCTCATCGTCGGGCTCGCCGGGCTGACCGCCTTCCGGGTGCGCCGCCGGCGCCTGGAGGGCTGATGCCCTCCTTGCGGACCGACCGCGTCATCCCCCGGGGCTTGCACCCCGGGGCATGGTGGATCTGGGCCATCGGGTTGGCGACCATCGCCTCACGGACCCGCAACCCCTTGCTCCTTCTGCTCGTGTTGAGCGTCACTGGCTACGTCGTCAGCGCACGGCGGAGCAACGCCCCCTGGGCCCGGGCCTTCGCGGTCTTCCTCAAGCTCGGCCTGGTCGTGATCACGATCCGGACCATCGCCCAGGTCGTGCTGGGAACCCCGACGCCGGGGACCGTCCTGTTCACCCTTCCCGAGGTGCCGCTCCCAGAGTGGGCAGCCGGGGTGACGATCGGTGGCCCGGTCACTGCCCCCTCGGTGATGGCCGCGGTCACCGAAGGCCTCCGCCTGGCCACGGTGTTGGCCTGTATCGGGGCGGCGAACGCGCTCGCCAACCCCAAACGGCTCCTCAAGACGCTGCCCGCGGCCCTGTACGAGGTGGGGGTGGCGCTGGTCGTTGCCCTGTCGTTCGCACCATCGTTGGTCACCTCCGTGCAGCGCATCCGAGCGGCGCGGCGCCTGCGGGGACGACCCGACCGTGGCATCCGCGGCATGATCAGTGTCGCGATGCCGGTGTTGGAAGATGCGTTGGAACGCTCGCTGTCGCTGGCCGCCGCCATGGACTCCCGGGGCTATGGCCGTCGCGCCGAGATCGGCGCGCTCACTCGCCGAGTAACCGCGGTCCTGACCCTCGGCGGCCTCCTGGGGGTCGCCGTTGGGATGTACGGGCTGCTCGATGGCTCTGGCCCCGCCGCTCTCGGCCTGCCAGCCCTACTCACCGGCCTGGCCGCAGCAGCGATCGGGCTGGCACTGGCCGGCCGTCGTACGGTGCGCTCCCGCTACCGACCGGATCCCTGGCGTGTTCCCGAGTGGATCACCGCCGGAACCGGCATCCTCGCCGCAGCCGGATCGATCGCCATCGGCTTCGTGGACCCGGCCGCCTTGAATCCCACCCTGCTCCCCCTGACCGAACTTCCCCTGCCCACCTTGGCGGTCATCGGGCTGTTGGCGGCGGCACTCCCGGCATGGGTGACACCGCCACCAGCCGACGCGGTCCGCTCCCGTGCTACCTCGACGTCGAGACCATCCGAGCCGACCGCGCAAGAGGGCCGGGCGGCGCCGCAGGATCGCGCCGCCGGCCGATCAGCTGCCGAGCCCTCGACGGTCGACGGCACCGCGTCAGACCGTGTCGAGGAGGCCACCCGATGATCGACCTCGAGCAGGTGAGCATCACCTACCCGGATGCTGCCGGACCGACCCTGGCCGACGTCAACCTGCACGTCCCCGAAGGCGAGCTCTGCCTGGTCGTCGGACGGACCGGGAGCGGCAAGTCGACACTGCTCCGCTCGATCAACGGCTTGGTTCCCCACTTCACCGGCGGGCTGTTGACCGGCCGGGTCACCGTGGCGGGGCGAGACACCGCGACCCACCCGCCGAGGGAGTTGGCCGACGTGGTCGGCGTCGTCGGGCAGGATCCGATCAGCGGCTTCGTCACCGACGTCGTCGAGGAGGAGCTCGCCTACGGCATGGAGTCGCTCGGGCTTCCCGGGGACGTCATGCGCCGACGGATCGAGGAGACCCTCGACCTGCTCGGTCTCGCCGACCTGCGCGACCGGGCGCTGACGACCCTGTCGGGAGGCCAGCGGCAACGGGTCGCGATCGGCTCGGTGCTCACCGCCCACCCCGCGGTGCTGGTGCTCGACGAGCCGACC
>SKNK01000151.1 GCA_007120565.1 Nitriliruptoraceae bacterium
CCACAACCCCAACGAGATCAACGAACGGGTCGAAGGTGTGGTCGTCACCTACGACGGAACCGACTGGCTCGAGCCGGAGCGGGTCGCCGACCTGCCCCTCAATGCCGCGCACGTCGCGGACGAGGACCTGGCCTTCAGCGTCGCCGTGGGTGATGAAGGACGCATCGCCGAGCGAACCGACGGGGACTGGGAGGACCTCGATCCCCTCACCGACGCGACCCTGCGTGGCGTGGACGGACACGGCAACGGCGATGTCGTGATCGCCGTTGGCGACGATGGCATGTCACTGGTACGCACGGACGATGCCTGGGCCGAGGTCGACACCGGGTCCGAGGTAGCGCTGCACGACGTCGCCGTCATGGCTGCCGACCACGCGGTCGCCGTCGGCGCGGACGGCACGGTGCTGCGGTGGGACGGGGGATCGTGGTCATCGGTCGACGTCGAGGTGGTCCACGACCTGTACGGCGTTCGCGATGTGGACGAGGACACCGCGATAGCGGTCGGTGCCCGCGGCACGATCCTGCGCATCGAGCGGGACTCGATCGACACCGTCGCTGGCGTGACCTTCCGTGATCTGTACGGCGTCGATGTCCACGATGACGGCGCCATCCTGGCCGTCGGGGAGCGGGGCACGATCCTGCGCAACGAAGCCGTGCTGTCCGAGGCGGGCGACTGGGAGGAGATGCAGTCGCCGGAGTCACGCACCTTCGAGGACGTGCGCTACCTCGAGGACGGTGGTGCACTCGCCCTCGGCGAACGAGGGATCGCGGTCCGTCTGACCCCCGGTGAGGAACGGTGGGAGCGGGAGCAGACCGGCTACGACCGCGGGCTGCGCGGCATCGGCGCCGCGGGAACCACCCTGGTGGCCGTGGGGACCGACCCCTTCGTCGATGAACTCGCGCCGCCTTCGTCGGACCACTACTTCGGCACGACCCACCTCGGCCGCGACATCTTCAGCCAGACCATCTGGGGTTCTCGCACCGCGTTGATGGTTGGGCTCCTGGCCGCGCTGATGGTGACCGTGATCGGCACCAACGTCGGGCTGGTCGCTGGCTACTTCAAGGGCCGCACCGACAACCTGCTGATGCGCATCGTCGACGTGATGTACGCGATCCCCTTCGAGCCCTTCGCGTTGGTGTTGGTCCTGATCTTCCGACCGAGCCTGACCATCATCATCCTGGCCATCGGGTTGCTGACCTGGAGGACAACGGCGAGGTTGATCAGATCCCAGGTGCTCTCGGTCTCGGAACGACCGTTCGTCAAGGCGGCGCGCGTCGCCGGGGCGAGCGACTGGCGGATCCTGTACGTGCACATCGCCCCGAACGTGATGCCGCTGGTCTTCCTGCAGTTGGCGGTGGCCATGGCCTTCGCGATCACCGCCGAGGCGACGCTGTCGTTCCTCGGCCTCGGACCACCGCAGGTGTTCAGCTGGGGTGGGATCCTGTTCGAGGCGCGGCTGTCCGGCGCCTGGCGCACCGCCTGGTGGTGGATCCTCCCACCGGGGCTGTTCATCATGGTGACCGTCGTCGCGGTCTTCTTCATCTCCCGCGCCCTCGAGGTGCTCACCAACCCGCGTCTCGCGCGCCGCTGAAGGACGTAACGTGCTCGAGGTCAACGACCTGAAGACCCACTACCGCACCAAGGCGGGAACGGTCCATGCCGTCGACGGGGTGTCGTTCACGCTCGCAGAGAGCGAGAACCTCGGCCTGGTCGGCGAGTCCGGCTGTGGCAAGACCACCGTCGCGAAGACCCTGCTCCGGGTCCTGCCGGACAACGCGTCGACCGAAGGTGCCGTCAGCTTCCAAGGACGTGACCTGCTGTCGATGACCAGGGCACAGCTCAACCAGATCCGCTGGAAGAAGATCGCCATGATCGCCCAGAGCGCCCTCAACGCGCTCGACCCGGTCCAGCGGGTCGGTGATGCGATCATCGAGACCCTGCAGGTGCACACCGACATCGATGGCAAGGCCGCACGCGCCCGTGCTGCCGAACTGTTCGCGCTGGTCGGGCTCGAACGCGGCCGGCTCGACGACTACCCCCACCAGCTCTCGGGAGGTATGCGGCAACGGGCCGTCATCGCCATCGCGCTCAGCCTCGACCCGACGCTGATCATCGCGGACGAGCCGACGACCGCGTTGGACGTTGTGGTCCAGGACGGCATCCTCGCGCAGCTCCAGCACGTGCAGGAGACGCACGGCAACGCGATGATCCTGGTGACCCACGACATCTCGGTCGTCGCCGAGATGTGTCACCGCACCGCCGTGATGTACGCAGGGCGGATCGCCGAGATCGGCACCACCGCCCAGATCTTCGATCGCCCTAGCCATCCCTACACGATGGGCCTGTTGCGTGCCTACCCGACGCTGGAATCCGCCAAGGGCGACCTGGTCTCCATCCCCGGCACGCCACCTTCGCTGATCGGCGGCTACACCGGGTGCCGGTTCGCCGAGCGCTGTCCCTTCGCCACCGAGTTGTGCCGTGAGGAGGACCCGCCGGAGATCGAGGTGGAACCGGGCCACCTCTCGGCCTGCCACTACGCCGAGGACGCCGAGTCGATGCGGGCAGAGTCGGAGCACCGCGAGACCTGGGAGCGCACCGACGCCGCCAAGCGGCTGCTCACCCAGCCGACCGCACCGGCTGAACACCGCGTCGGTGGAGCGTTGGAGATCGACAACCTCGAGAAGCACTTCCCACTGAACCAGAACTTCTTCGCGTCGCTGTTCAAGTCCGATGCTCGCAAGGTGCACGCCGTCGACGACGTGACGCTGGACATCCAACCCGGCGAGATCGTCGGGCTCGCGGGCGAGTCGGGGTCCGGCAAGTCCACCATGGGCGAGATCGTCACCGGTCTGCAGGCAGCGACGAGCGGTCAGGTGCTCTACGACGGCGAGGTCATCGCCACCCGGGGCAAGGCCGCGCGCGAGTTCCGCCGCAACGTCCAGATGGTCTTCCAGGATCCCTACCAGACGCTGAACCCGCGGTTCACCGTCGAACAGGCCATCGACGAGCCGCTCCGCAACCTCGGCATCGGCGAGGCTGGCGACGACCGTCGCGGACGTATCGCGCTTGCGCTGGAACGCGCGGGTCTCCCTCCGGCCGAGCTGTTGGAGCGCTACCCCCACGAGCTCTCCGGCGGCCAACGCCAGCGGGTGGCGATCGCCCGCGGCATCGTGATCGAACCGCAACTGTTGGTCGCGGACGAACCCGTGTCGATGTTGGACGTCTCCATCCGGGCCGGCGTCCTGAACCTGTTCAAGCGGTTCCGCGACGAGCTCGGCATGTCGATCCTCTACATCTCCCACGACCTGGCGACGATCCGCTACATCTGCGACCGGACCGCCATCCTCTACCTCGGTCGGATCGCCGAGCTCGGCCCGACCGAGGAGGTCATGGAGCGACCTCAGCATCCGTACACGCGGCTGCTCCTCGCATCGGTGCCGCGCCCGACGCCCGGCGAGGAACGCGAGAAGGTCGATGCCCGCGGGGAGATCCCGGACGCGATCGAACTCCCCAACGGCTGTCGGTTCCACTCACGGTGCGCCAGCGCGCTGCCCGGCGCCGGGTGGGAGGGCCGCGACCTGCTCGGCCTGGTGCACGAACGTCAGGTGGCGATCACCGAAGACCCCGACCTCGACCGCTCCCACGAAGCGACCCTGCTCGACGCGGTTCGCTTCAGCACCGAAGGCACCGACCTGTTCGCCTCCGCGAACGGTGACGTGGCCGCCCCGGACGTGGCGGACTGGCTGCGCGGCTTGATGGAAGCCGCCGACCAGCCGATCGCCGACGCGGTCAGCGACATCGAGGTGGAGGACGACAAGGTCCGGGTGCGGTTCCCGACCGTGGACGAACCGACCTACC
>SKNK01000359.1 GCA_007120565.1 Nitriliruptoraceae bacterium
CGGATGATCTCGACCAGCGGCATCTTGTCGACCGGCGAGAAGAAGTGCAGCCCGAGGAAGTCCTCCTGGCGCTGCACCCCCTTGGCCAGTTCGGTGATCGGCAACGTCGAGGTGTTCGAGCACAACAGGGCGTCGTCGGCAACCACCGGCTCGGTGTCGCCGAAGACCTGGTGCTTGAGGTCGGTCGACTCGAAGACCGCTTCGATCACCAGGTCACAGCCAGCGAGGTCGGCGTACTCCTCGGTCGGGGTGATGCGGTCGAGCAGCGCCTGCCCCTTCTCCTCGGAGACCTTGCCTCGTTCGATGCCCTTGGCGACCAGCTTCTCGGAGTAGGCCTTGCCCTTCTGGGCGTTCGCCAACGCGACGTCCTTGAGCACCACCTCGATGCCCGACTTCGCGCACTGGTAGGCGATACCCGCACCCATCATCCCGGCCCCGAGCACGCCGACCTTGGTGGCCTGCCAGGTGTCGTAGCCGTCCGGTCGTGACTCGCCCTTGTTGATGGCCTGGAGGTCGAAGAAGAAGGCCTGGGTCATGTTCTTCGCCTGGGGGGAGTTGCAGACCAGGTCGACGAAGTAGCGTGTCTCGACCTCGAACGCGCGCTCAACCGGCAGGCCCGCACCCTCGATCGCGGCACACATGATGTTGTGCGGTGCGTCGTAGTGGGCACCCTTGCTCTGCTTCTTGAGGTTGGCGGGGATCGCCGGCGAGTTGGCCGCGAACGCCGGGTGCGATGGACCACCACCCGGGATCTTGTAGCCCTTCACGTCCCACGGTTGTTGGGACTCCGGGTTCTTGACGATGAAGGCTCGAGCGGCGGCCATAGCGGCGTCGAGGTCCGGCTGCGCCTCGTCGACGATGCCGATCTCGATCGCCTTGTCGAGTTTCATCTGCTGGCCCTGGATGAGCACGTTCATCAACGCGTTGATGATCCCGAGCATGCGCACGGTGCGGACCACGCCACCCGCTCCGGGGAGCAGGCCGAGGGTCACCTCCGGAGTGCCGAAGAGCGCCTTGGAGTTGTCGACCGCGATGCGACGGTGGCAGGCCAGGGCGATCTCCAGGCCTCCGCCAAGCGCGGTGCCGTTCAACACCGCGACGACCGGCTTACCCAGGGTCTCCAGCCTGCGCAGGGTCGCTTTGATGCGGTCAGAGTTGGCTGCTACCGCATCGACGTCGTCGGGTCCGGCCTGGATCAACTCGCGCAGATCGCCGCCGGCGAAGAAGGTCGACTTGGCCGACGTGATGATCACACCGGTCAGGCCCTCATCGTCGCGGAGCTGGCCGACGGCCTGCTCCAGATCGGCGCTGAACTGGGCCCGCATCGTGTTGACCGGCTGGGTCGGGTCGTCGAGCGTCAGGGTCACGACGCCGTCGGCATCGCGGTCGTAGCGGATGGTCTCGGTGCTCATGGTGGCTACCTCGAGGTGGTGGGTCGACGCCGGGGGCGCGGTGGGCGCGGTGTCAGACGCGCTCGACGATCGTCGCGATGCCCATGCCGCCGCCGATACACAGCGTCACGAGTCCGGTGGTCAGATCGCGGCGCTCGAGTTCGTCGACGACGGTCCCGAGCAGCATCGCGCCGGTCGCGCCGAGAGGGTGGCCCATCGCGATGGCGCCGCCGTTGACGTTGGTGATGTCGTGGCTGATATCGAGGTCGCGCATCAGCTTCAGGGCGACCGCGGCGAAGGCCTCGTTGATCTCGATCAGGTCGATGTCGCTGGGCGTCATACCGGCCTTGTCGAGGGCCTTGCGACAGGCGGGAGCCGGCCCCGTGAGCATGATGGTCGGCTCGGATCCGATCACGGCGGTGGCACGGATGCGGGCTCGGGGGACCAGTTGGTTGCGGTCCCCCGCTTCCTTGGATCCCAGGATGACCAACGCGGCGCCATCCACGATCCCGGAGCTGTTCCCGGCGTGGTGGACGTGGTTGATCGTCTCCACCTCGGTGTAACGCTGCAGTGCGACGGCATCGAAGCCACCGGCTTCGCCGAGGGCCGCGAACGAGGGGTTGAGTCCGGCGAGGGTGTCGACGGTGGTCTCCGCCCGGACGGTCTCGTCCCGGTCGAGCACGACACGTCCGGTGCGGTCCCGGACGGGGATGACCGAGCGATCGAACCGTCCGTCGGTCCAGGCCTTGGCGGCACGGGTCTGCGACTCGACGGCGAAGGCGTCGACGTCCTCACGGGCGTAGCCCTCGCGGGTGGCGATCAGGTCGGCCGAGATCCCCTGGGGGACGAACGAGGTGGCGTAGTTGGTCTCGGGGTCCATCGCCCAGGGGTCGCCGCCCGAGCCCATGGGGACCCGGGACATCGACTCGACGCCACCGGCGAGGATGAGGTCCTCGAAGCCGCTCCGGACACGTGCGGCCGCCTGGTTCACCGCTTCGAGTCCGGATCCGCAGTAGCGGTTCAGTTGCACGCCGGCCACCGACTCGGGCAACCCGGCGGCGATCGCGGCGGTGCGAGCGATAGATCCGCCCTGCTCTCCGTGGGGTTCGACGACCCCGAGGATGACGTCGTCGATCTGTGAGGGGTCGAGGCCCTCGTTGCGCTGGCGGATCGCGTCCATCAGCCCGGTCACGAGCGAGACCGGTTTGACGGTGTGCAGCGCCCCGGTGTGCTTGCCCTTGCCGCGGGGCGTGCGGATGGTGTCGTAGACGTAGGCGTCGGTCACCGAGAGGTCCTCTCCCTGGAGCGAAGGTCGCGTCGGGTCGGTGTGGTCCGGACCCGCCGGGTCGGTCGCCCGTGGCTCGGCGCGACCGTGACAGTGGCTATGTAACATCATCGCTGTCACGATCCGCAAGTTGCGGTGAGGATCCTGCGAGGTGGCGATGAGCGAGCCTGAGGCTGCGGCTGAGGCTGCGGGGCAAGCCCTGACGGTCGATGAGCTGGCGGTGGCCGCCGGGGTGACCGTGCGGACCGTCCGCTTCTACGCGACCAAGGGTCTGTTGCCTCCGCCGCGGTTGCACGGGCGCACCGGCCGGTACGACGCTGGGCACCTCGCTCGCCTGCAGCTGGTCCGGGACCTGCAGGCCAAGGGGTTCACCCTCCAAGCGATCGAGCGCTTCCTCGATCGCGTCCCGGAGGACGCCACCCCAGCCGACGTCGCGGTGTTCGGCGCCTTGCTGTCCCCGTGGGTCACGGATCCGCCCCAGGTGCTCACGCGAGAGGAGCTCGATGAACTCGCCGGTCGAAGGGTCGACGACTCCGCGGTGCAGGACCTCGTGGCGACAGGGGCGGTCGAGCTCCTCGACGACGGCAGGGTGCGCACCCGTCCGGCCGACCTCGAGCTCGCTCTCGAGTTGCTCGACGTCGCGGTGCCTCGTGCGATGCTCGAGGAGTCCCACCGCATGATCGAGGCGGCGACGGGCCAGCTCGCCGAGGATCTCGCCGCGCTACTGCGCCGCCACCTGCTGCGTCCCTACCTCCAGGACGAGATGCCTCCCGAGCAGAGCGCGGTGCTCTCCGATGCCATCGAGCGGCTCAAGCCACTGGCGATCCAGGCGGTCGTCAACGCGATGCAACGGGCGGTCGACCGAGCCGTGCGCGAGCGGGTCGACCCCACCTGACGGGTCCGGTCTGGTCGCCGCAGCCACTCAGGTGCTGAGGTCCTCCTGGCTGCGGTCGTCTCGGTCGGGGTGGTCGACCGGCGTCTTGGCTGTGGGCAGCCGGAGGATGAGCCGCGTCTCGTCACCCTCGCGTTGGTGGGTGAGGTCGCCGTCGTTGGCGATCGCGAGGACCCGGGCGATCGGCAGGCCGAGGCCGAGCCCCAGTGTGGGGCGCTGGTCCCCCCTCATGGCCTGCGCGAACTCATCGAACAGGGTCGGCTCGAACCAGTCCGGAACACC
>SKNK01000406.1 GCA_007120565.1 Nitriliruptoraceae bacterium
ATGCCCGGCACCGACCAGGAGTACGGCGGCATCATCCGTCACGGCGCGAAACTGCTGTACGCCTACGCCGAGGCGACCGTCCCCAAGCTCACCATCATCGTGCGCAAGGCCTACGGCGGGGCCTACGACGTGATGGGTTCCAAGCACCTCGGCGCGGACGTCAACCTCGCCTGGCCCACGGCCGAGATCGCGGTCATGGGTGCCCGCGGAGCGGTGTCCATCCTCTACCGCCGCGAGCTCGCGGAGGCCGAGGATCCCGACGCGATGCACGCCGAGTTCGAGGAACGCTACGCCCGCGACCTGGCCAACCCGTGGAAGGCGGCCGAACGCGGCTACATCGACGAGGTCATCCGACCCTCCGAGACCCGTCGCGAACTGATCCGCGCCCTGAGGTTCACCGCGACCAAGCGCGAACCACGCCCCGCTCGCAAGCACGGCAACATCCCCCTATGACCACCGACGCCCCCACACCCGACAGCAACGCCGAGGTAGCGGTCACGTCCGCGTCGGCGGACACACCGGCGGGTCCTCGCGCCGTGATCATGCGCGGCGGGGTGCCGAGCGACGAACAGGCCGCCGCGCTGGCGGCCGCGCTGCTCTCCGTCACGACCGAGACCACCTCGACGTCCCCGAGGTTGAGCGGGTGGCAGCGCGCGGCGCTCGTCGAAGGGGTCGGTGGTCCCCGCCATGCCGAGCGCTACGACCTGGACGGCCCGGACGTCCGGTGAACGACGACGGCGCTCGCGGCGACCGACCCGGTGGCAGACCCGGCGCCGACCATGACGCAGACATCGAGCGTGAGGCAGCGCGCAAGCTCACCAGCTACCTGGCGTTGACCGCGGCGCTCGTGCTCCACGTGATGGTCGGCGCGCTGCTGCCGTTGACCACGGCACTGGGCCCACGGTGGATGCTGGCGGCCAGCGTCCTGGCCTGGGTCGCTGCGGCCGTGCTGATCTGGCGTTGGCATCGCCTGCGGCCGATCGCGACCATGCTGGTGCCCTTCGCGGTGCTAGGCGCGTGGTACCTGGCGTTGCAGATCGGTAGCGCGGTGCTCGGGTGGGGTGACTAGCCGGCCGCGCCCATGTCCTCCTCGGACTGGCCGGTCGGACCGAACTCCTCCAGCGCGGCCTCGGCCTCTTCCTCGGTGGCGTAGATGGTGATCGTCGTCTCCATCCCGGCTTCGCGGTGGCCGGGCACGTTGCAGATCACGGTCCACTCACCAGGGAACAGGGCGACGACGCCTTCACCGGTCTCGTTGCCCATCGCTCCAGCGACGGCTTCACCGTCGGTGCCACCCATGAACGACGACCCCTCAGCGGCACCGAGGAACTCGATGTTGTGGTAGTCCGAGCTGACGTTGTGCGCGATGACGTCGATCTCGCCGGTGACCGCGATCCCGTCGTTCCACTCGAAGTAGAAGTTGCCCATGTCGACGTCGATCTCCCCGCCGGGGCCGATCGGGCGGATCTCGTCGCACCCTTCGGTGCCGGGCTCGCACTCGTACGCCTCGGCATCGATGGGGGCGCTGAGGTCGGTCGTGCACCCCGCGAGGATGAGACCGGCGGTGGCGAGACCGAGCAGCGAACGTCGCACAGCGGGACTCCTGGAGGTTTCGGCGAGGTCGGGCGGGTCGGCACGGACCAACGTGACAGCTCGGCGCCCCGAGGTCACGCGCGGAAGCGTACCGCCACCCCTCCTGGACCGGGAAGCCGAGCGCACCCATCGGGCACCCGCCGTGCGCCCCATCACGAGACACCGCCCGGCGAGCAGCGGCCCACTCATTCGGTGACGGTCAGCTCCCCACGCATCGTGGCGGAGTGGCCGGGGACCGTACACAGGAAGACGTACTCGCCGGGATCGAGGTCCACCGTGCCCCGGTCGGTCTCCCCAGGAGCGCAGATCGCGACCTGTTCGCCCGTCTCCACGATCACGAGGTTGTGGTTGGCGGCTGGCTGACAGACCAGGTCCACCTCGGCTCCTCCGGAGGGGATCTGCAGGTGTTCGGGCTCCCACAGCAGATCGTCGGTACCGACCACGACGGTCACGTCGCCCTCGGGCTCCTGCACGGCTACCTCCGCGGAACAGCCGGCGATCACCACGAGGAACACGGCGACGCCCGAGACCGTGCGCATCTGCGTCGCCTCCTCGTCGTCGTCTGCGGCAAGCATGCCACGCTGCAGAGCGTCCACCGACTCCGGGGTCGCTGCAGCCGCTCACTAGGCTGCCGACCCAGCACCGCGCGCGTCCCGCTCCCTTGACCCAAGGCCGTCCCGATGTTCGATGCCGTCCTGGTCGCCAACCGCGGCGAGATCGCCGTCCGTGTGATCCGCGCTTGCCACGAGCTCGGTGTACGCGCCGTGGCCGTCTACAGCGAGGTGGATCGCGACGCACCTCACGTCCGGCTGGCCGACGAGGCCTACCTGCTGGGTCCCGCGGCCCCCAGCGCCTCCTACCTCGACATCGATCGGGTCATCGAGGTCGCCACCGAGGCCGGGGTCGACGCGATCCATCCGGGCTACGGCTTCCTCTCCGAGAACGCCGACTTCGCTCGAGCCGTCGAGGATGCGGGCCTGGTGTTCGTCGGTCCTCCTGCCGACGCGATCGCCAGCATGGGCGACAAGCTGTCGGCCCGTGCCGTCGCGCTGGCTGCCGGAGTCCCCGTCGTTCCCGGGACCCAGGAGCCGACCGGCGATCCGGATGAGGCGATCGCGTTCGGGGACGAGTACGGCTACCCCGTCGCGGTCAAGGCGATGTTCGGTGGCGGTGGCCGCGGGATGAAGGTCGTCCACAGTGCCAGCGAGATGCGTGAGGCTCTGTCCGCTGCCGAACGTGAGGCCCAGGCCGCCTTCGGTCGCGCCGAGTGCTACCTCGAGCGCTACCTCGAACGTCCGCGCCACGTTGAGATCCAGGTGCTCGGCGACCTCGATGGCACCGTGATCCACCTCGGGGAACGGGACTGCTCCCTGCAGCGCCGCCACCAGAAGCTCGTGGAGGAGGCACCCGCTGCCGGCCTCACCCCCGACGTCCGAGACGCCATGGGCCGTGCCGCGGTCGACGTCGCGATCGAGATGAAGTACACCAGCGCGGGCACCTGCGAGTTCCTACTGGACTCCGATGGCGAGACCTTCTACTTCCTGGAGATGAACACGCGCCTGCAGGTGGAGCATCCGGTCACCGAACTGGTCACCGGCGTCGACCTCGCCCAGGCACAACTGCGGATCGCTGCCGGCGATGGCATGGGGCTGACGCAGGACGACATCGAGCTCAAGGGCCATGCCATCGAGGTTCGGGTCAACGCTGAGGATCCCGCCGCCGGGTTCCTGCCCGCAGCAGGGCGGGTGGAGGAACTGCGCCCGCCGCTCGGCCCCTGGGTGCGCTTCGACACCGGCGCGGAGTCCGGGTACGAGATCCCTCGCGAGTACGACTCGATGATCGCCAAGCTGATCGTGTGGGCGAGCGATCGCGACGGTGCCCGCGCACGGATGAGCCGCGCCTTGGACGAGCTCGTCCTCACGGGGGTACCCACCACGGTGCCCTTCCACCGTCTGGCGATGCAGCACCCGAACTTCGCCGCCGGCGAGCACTCCACCGTGTCGGTCGAACAGGAGTGGGACCTGTCGGGCCTGGCTACCCAGGTACCGGCTGCGCCTGGCGATGAGGACGACACCCCCAGCCAGGATGTCACCGTCGAGGTCGGAGGCCGACGGCTCGAGGTGCGCGTCTTCGGCTCGCTCGGCGGGGGAAGCGGCGCGGCAACCACACCGGTCCGGCGCCGCAAGGGCGGTGGCAGCGGATCGTCACAGTTGAAGGTGGCCAGCGAGGACCTTGTCGCCCCGATGCAGG
>SKNK01000117.1 GCA_007120565.1 Nitriliruptoraceae bacterium
CTGTCCTCACCGGGCGCTCTGATCGTCGCGGACAACGTCGTGCGGGGCGGCGCGATCGCGGATGGGCCCTCGGAGGATCCTGCGGTCTCGGGCGTGCAACGCTTCAACGCCGCGCTCGCGGACCACCCTGCCCTGGAAGCCGCGGCCGTCCTGCAGATCGTGGGTGCCAAGGGCCACGACGGACTCGGGTTCGGCGTGGTTACCGACCCGACGCGACCCTGATCGCCCCGGGGCCCTGAGGCTCACGCAGGTACGATCGGGCGTGCTTCTGGAGGCAAGCGTCGATACCGCGCTGTTGGCTTGCGGGGATCGGAGCATCTGGTGCATGCCGAGGAGCAGCCACTCGGAGGCCGTGCGCCTGACCAGGGGACGGTGACTGACCTGCTGGATGAAGCGGCTGCGGCGTTGCGGCAGGGGCAGTGGGAGCGGGCCCGGGCTGACTTCGAGGCGGCGGTGACCGAGCAGGAGAGCGCCGAGGCGCTCGAGGGCCTGGCGGAGGCGGCCTGGTGGCTGGAGGACGCCTCGGAGGTACTGAGCGCGCGTCAACGGGCGTACCGCCTGTTCCGCCGTCGCGGCGACGACGTCGGCGCGGGTCGAGTGGCGACCGAGCTGGCGTTCGACCATGCGGTGTTCCGGCTGGAGTTGGCGGTGGCCAACGGGTGGTTCCAGCGTGCGCACCGCCTCCTGGATGAGCTCGACCCAGGCGCCGAGCAGGTGTGGCTGGGCTTGCGGGAAGCCGAGGTCGCGTACCACACCGCCGGCGACATGGTCTACACGCGACAGCTGGCCGACGGCGCGCGCAAGCTGGCCGCGGATCTCGAGCTGCTGGACGCGGAGATGATGGGCCTCGCGCTGGAGGGCTTGACGCTGGTGGGCCTTGGCGAGATCGATGAGGGGTTGCGTCGGCTGGACGAGGCCACCGTCGCCGCGGTCGGCGGCGAACTGGGGAGCTACAAGTCGATCGCGGGTATCTGCTGCTTCATGATCTTCGCCTGCGAGCGGGTGCACGACATCGAGCGTGCCCGTCAGTGGTGCGAGCAGTACATGGCCTACTGTCAGCGCAACGACATGCCGGGTTATCTCGAGTTCTGCCGAGCCCACCACGCCTCCGTGCTGGCAGCACGGGGACACTGGACCGAGGCGGAGGCGGAGCTCGAACGGGCGCTCGAGGCACTGCAGGCCCGACCGGCGTGGTCGTTGACGGTGTTCGCCCGGCTCGGCGAGCTGCGACGTCGGCAGGGACGGTTCGATGAGGCGGCCACCCTGTTCGAGCGCGCCCAGCCGGACCCGGGCGGGATCCTGGGCACGGCCCGTCTCGCCTGGGACCGAGGCGACACCGAGACGGCACGCGACCTGGCCGATGCGCTGCTGGAGCGCCTACCCAACACGGATCGGGTCGAGCGCCTCGCCGCCCTCGAGCTGATGGCGGATCTACGGGGCACGGCCGGCGAAGTCGCGGGAGCCGAGGAGGCAGTGGCGGAGTTCGAGGTGGTCGCCGAGACAGCCGGCACCGACTGGTTGACGGGCAGAGCGAGCCACCTCCGTGGTCGGGTGGCGCTGACCAACGGTGACCCGGCCGGGGCCAGAGCGGCGATACAGCTCGCCTTGGACGCCTACCAACGCGTCGAGCTGCCCTTCGAGGAGGCCCTGGCCCACGCCGATCTGGCGCGCGCGCAGCAGGCCCTGGAACGCCACGAGTCGGCACGCCCTCAGGCTCGCACGGCGGCCGAGACCTTCGAGCGGCTTGGGGCCACCGTGGAGGCGGACCGGGTCAGGGCGATGCTGGACGAGCGGTCGGCCGCCGACAACGGCACGGCCGGCGGGGTGCTCAGCCCCCGTGAAGAGGAGGTGTTGCGCCTCGTCGCCCGGGGTGAGAGCAACCAGGAGATCGCCGATGAGTTGGTCATCAGCCCCCACACCGTCCGACGCCACGTCTCCAACCTGCTGACCAAGCTGGAGGTCTCCTCGCGGACCGCCGCGGCCGCCTGGGCCCACGAGCACGACCTCGTCTGAGCGCACGCTCATTGGTCCGTTCGGACCACACCTGACCCGCGACAGATTGGTCCTCGCGGCCGAAGCCAGCACACCGAGTCTGCTGCAGCATCGTGAGCGTCCGCACTTCTGACGACGCAAGAGGAGGCTCGAGGATGCGGGACGCACACGATGTGATATGGCGCCTCGTCGAGGACGTGTACGGCGAAGGCAAGGTGGAGCTCATCGATGAGCTCGCGCACGAGGACTACTTCGAGGTCCCCATGCCGGAAGGGTTCGCCCCGGATCGCGAGGGTCTCAAGAGCTTCGTGCAGGCACTGCACGCCGCTCTGAGTGATGTGGAGGCACAGGTGGAGCGCGTGCTCGTCGACGACGGCCAGGTCGCCTGGCGTTGGCGCATGACCGGTAGACACACCGGTGAGTTCATGGGCATCCCGGCCAGCGGGAACCCCATCGAGACCACGGGGAACGACGTGGCCGTGCTGCGCGACGGCAAGCTGGAGAAGCGGTGGTGCGAGCAGGACCAGCTCTCCCTCATGGTCCAGATCGGCGCTATCGACCTCGCCACGTCACCGGCGTAGGTAGCCGCGGATCAGAGCTCCCCGGCGACGGGACATCCGGTGATCGGCGGTCCAGGGTGTCCCGCCGCCGCGGGGAGGTCTGGATCCGATCTCCGTCTCATCGGTCCATCCGGTCCCATGACGGCGGCGACGGATCGGCCTTGGCGGCCCAAGCCAGCGCACCGTGCCTGCTGCAGCAACGACATCGCCCGCACTTCTAGGAACGAAACAGGAGGATCTCATGACCATGACACAAGGTTCGTATCTTCTGGCCGACCAGGGATCCGAACTCGATCGCCTACAGCTGCAGGCGCGCGTGTGGGAGCCCGCAGGCAGCAAGGTGCTCGAGCAGATCGGCAACGGAGCTGGCGCCTTGGCCCTCGATGTCGGCTGCGGCGCCATGGGGTGGCTTCGGCTGCTCAGCGAGTGGGTGGGGCCGCAGGGAACGGTCACCGGCACAGACATCGATGAGAAGATGCTCTCCGCCGCCGATGCCTTCGTGGCCTCTGAGGGTCTGGGGAACGTCGCGCTCATCGAGGACGATCTCTTCGCCAGCGACCTCGACCCAGGCTCGTTCGACCTCGTCCACGCCCGCTTCCAGCTCGCCCCGTTGGGCCGCGCCGAGGAGCAGCTGGCCAGCTATCTGCGCCTCGTCCGGCCCGGGGGCACGGTCGTGCTCGAGGACGTCCACCCGGGCTCGTGGCACTTCCTGCCACCGGCACCGGCGATCGAGGACCGACTCATCCCGCTGTTGGCACAGGCCTTCGAGATCGGCAGCGACGACCCGTGGGTCGCGCGCCGGCTGCCACGCTTGTTCCGCGATGCCAACATCGAGCCCACCGTCCGCGCCGAGGTCCAGGCCCTCGAGCCCGGCCACCCGTATCAGCGGCTGCCGCTGCAGTTCGCCACCGCGTTGCAGGGGGCACTGCACAAGCTCGTCGACGCCGACGAGCTCGCCGCCATGCTCGACGAGGCCGAGGCCGAGCTCGCTGACCCCGGCCGCTGGGGGCTGACCTTCACCCTCGTCCAGACCTGGGGACAACGGCCGGGCTAGCCCCACTCCCCGAGGCCCGAGGTCCGTGCCGCGGGACCGTGGGGTGCAGCTCGGCATCGAGGGCGGAGCGCGTCGTCGCGAACCACAGCGCGCAGCGCCGGCAGACCCATGGCGATGAGTGCTGCCGTCACCAGCAGCACGGTCACCAGCAGGTGGTGCCCGACCACGTCAAGGGCTGCCAGGGCGTTCGATCTGGACGCTGGGATCTTGCGCAACGTCAGCGAGGACCGCTCCTCA
>SKNK01000200.1 GCA_007120565.1 Nitriliruptoraceae bacterium
ACGATGGAGCACATCGACGGCACCAAGGTCACGCAGCTCTCTGGGATACGGCGGCTGGAGGTCGACGGCGAAGCGCTGGTCGACCAGCTCTTCCAGGCCTACCTGCAGCAGATGTTCACCGACGGGTTCGTGCATGCCGATCCCCATCCCGGCAACGTCCTGCTCACCACCGACGGCCGACTCGCGCTGATCGATGTCGGGATGGTGATCCGGATCGAGGCACGGACCCGCGAACGATTGCTCCGCATGGTGCTCGGTATCGCCGACGGCAACGGCGACGAGGTCGCGTCGGTCGCATTCGACCTGGGGCAACCCACGTCGTTCTTCGACGAGGAGCGCTTCCGGGGTGACGTCTCGGCGCTCGTCGGCAGCTACCACGATCTTCCGCCGGAGAGCACCGCCGTTGGTGGCATCCTGAGCGAGATGACCCGCATCTCCGGCCAGGACGGGGTACGGCCACCACCGGAGCTGACCCTGCTCGCCCGCACGTTGATGGCCCTGGACCAGGTTGCCCGCCAACTCGCCCCCGATTTCAACGTCGACGAACTCGTGCGCGATCACGCCTCCGAGGTGATGTCCAAGTCGATGTTGCGCCAGCTCACGCCGGCATCGCTACTGCGAGCGGCCCTCGACACCAAGGAGCTGGTCGAGAGCCTCCCGGCCCGGGTCAACGCCATCACGTCATCGCTCGCCGACGGATCGATGCGGGTCCGGGTTGACGTGGTCGACGCGAAGCAGATGATCTCGGCACTCAAGCTGCTCGGCAACCGCGTCGTGGCCGGCTTAGTGCTCGCGGCCCTGATCGTCGGTGCTGCCCTGATGGCCCGCGTCGAGACGCAGGCGACGGTGTTCGGCTACCCAGCGCTCGCCTTGATCTTCTTCGTTGTCGCCTCGGTGATCGGGCTGTGGATGGTCATCAGCATCCTGCGGCGCGACGACTAGCTCGCGTACAGCCGGGGCCCGATGTCACGGCAGCCACCGCGGCAGGGCGGTGGCCGGGGTGGCGGTCAGTAGGCTCAAGGGGTCGGAGGACAGGAGACGCTCGTGGCGCAGGTGGTGGTGCTCGGCGGTGGTTTCGGAGGCGTAGCCGCGGCTACGGAGCTGCGGACCCACCTCCCGTCCGACCACGAGGTGGTGCTGATCGACCGCCGAGACGACTTCGCGATGGGCTTCGCCAAGCTCTGGGACCTGGCCGGCTTGCGCCCGATCTCCGCGGGCACCCGCTCACTCCGGGGCCTGGAACGCAAGGGCATCCGTGTGGTCCAGGCCAACATCACCGGCATCGACGCCACATCACGTCACATCGTGACCAGCGACGGAGGCTTCGACGCTGATGCACTGATCGTTGCCCTCGGCTCACGACCGGCACCGAAGCATCGACAGATGTTGGAGGCACCAGGCGCCCACGACCTCTACGACGTCGCCGCGCTCCCGGCCATCCGCACCGCCGTCGCGGAGATCACGACCGGACGTGTCGTGGTCTCCATACTCGGCGGTCCCTTCAAGTGCCCCCCAGCCCCCTACGAGGCAGCACTGATCGTCGATGGCCTGCTGCGCGAGCGCGGTGTCCGCAACGACGTCGAGGTAGTGGTCACCAGCCCGCAGCCGATGACCCTGCCCGTCGCGGGCGTTGACGCCAGCCGGTACGTGGCCAGCCACCTCGACGACCATGACATCGAACTCCGCGCGGAGCATCGCGTCACCGGCGTCGACGCGGACCGCGGCACGGTGACCTTCGCCGACGGAGAGTTGGCCTTCGACCTCCTGCTGGGCGTACCTGCCGATGCGCTCCCGGAGGTGCTTGTCGCTGCCGACATCGCCGGCGAGTCCGGCTGGCTCGAGCCCGATCCCAGCAGCCTGCGGCTCGTCCAGGAGCGGGTCTTCGCGGTCGGCGACTGCACGCGGATCCCGACCGCGACCGCCCAGCTTCCACACGCCGGCGTGTTCGCCGCGGCGCAGGGACGCATCGCCGCCCACAACGCGGTCGCCGACCTCACCGGCTCGCCAGAGGAGACCTTCGACGGTCACGGCTACTGTTTCCTCGAGCTCCCTGGCGAGCAGGTCGCGTTCGTCGAGGGCGACTTCTACGCCGACCCACCCGATGTCTCCCTCACCCCTGCAGATCACCAGCAGTTCCTCCGCAAGCAGGCCTACGAGCGCGATCACCTCGCTGCCTGGTTCGACTGAACGCCGGTCGATGCGAAGGCACTGACCCCACACCCGGTTCGACCAACCCTGGTTCGCCAGCCGCCACCCTCGATAGCTCTGGCGGAACCGCTCCGAGGAGCCGAGGTGGATCCCTCCAGCCAGATCAGCGTGCGGCCCTGTTCAGCCCGGGACCTGCCCCTGCTCGAACGCGACCTCCCGCCGGCTGCCGTCCACGCACAGCACCTCCGGTACCAGGACGAGGGTGAGTGCACCTACCTCGGCGCTTTCCTGGATCGTCGTGCCGTTGGTACCTGTGTGATCGGGTGGACCGGCTGCCGCGAACCGGAGTTCCGCCAGGCATTCCCGGAGGCGATCGAGATCGCCGGGCTGCAGGTAGGCGAGGCCTGGCGAGGTAGGGGTGTCGGCACCGCGCTGATCGAAGCGGCCGAGCGGATGGCGTTGGAGGCAGAACGACACCGCATCGTCATCGGCGTGGCGGACGACAACCCGAGCGCGATGACGCTGTACACCCATCTCGGCTACCGACCGACCGGGGAGCATGTCACCATCCGCTACGAGCTCCCGGATGCCGACGGCGACTCCCTCGAGATGACCGAGCGGACACAAGCCCTCGTGAAGGATCTCCGCGACCCCGCCCCCTGACACTGGGCGAGATACGTGGCGCGACACGACGGCTATCCCACCCAGCACACGCGCCCGGACGGGCAACCAGACCACACTGGGCGAGATAGGTGGCGCACGGCGACGGTTATCTCACCCAGTACAGGTGGCCGGGAGGGTGGCCGAGGCGACGGGGGGTCAGGCGACGGCTCTCGGATCGATGTTGCCGCCGCAGACCACGACGCCAACGCGTTCGTCGGGGGCCGGGACGTACACGCCCGACTGGAGCGCCGCGAACGCCGCCGCTCCGCCGGCTTCCGCCACGATCCTGGCCGTGGACCACAGGTGACGTTGCGCCGCCTCGACCGCCTCGTCGGTGACCAGGATGCTCTGGTCGATCAGGCGCTGAGCGACGTCCCAGGCGATCTCGCCCAGGAGGGGCGCGCCGAGCGCCGACGTGCCGATCCCCGACGGTTCGATCGGGGTCCGCTCGCCGGCCGCAAGTGAGCCGTGCAGGGTCGGCGTCCCCTCGGTCTCCACGGCAACGATCCGGACGCGACCCTCGAATGCCGTCGCGACGCCGGAGATCAGCCCGCCTCCACCAACGGCGACGAGCACCGTGTCCAGATCCGGGCACTGCTCGTCGAACTCCAGCCCACACGTTCCCGCGCCGGCGACGCCCTCCGGCTGATCGAAGGGATGAGCACTCAGGGCGCCGGTCTCAGCGATCCGTTGTCGGCTGGCCTCGAACAGGTCCCGCATCGGGCCACCGACCACCTCGACGTCTGCCCCGAGGGCACGGATGCCATCGATCTTGACCGGCGGGGCGGACTCGGGGACGAAGACCGTGATCGGGTAGCCCAAGCGCCCGGCCGCGTAGGCCATGGCCAACCCGAAGTTGCCACCCGACACCGCAACGACCCCCGCGTCCGGGACCTCCGCACCCAGCAGCAGCGCGAAAGCGTTGCGCAGCTTGAAGGTGCCGGTGATCTGGAGCTGCTCGAGCTTGAGCCAGACCGGGATGTCGAGGGTGCTCGCGCCCGGCTCCAACCGGAGCACGGGCGTTCGTCGGAC
>SKNK01000187.1 GCA_007120565.1 Nitriliruptoraceae bacterium
GCGCGTGGGTTGCCGGTGGTCGTGCTGTGCGACACGCCCGGTTTCATGGTCGGCCCGGAGGCGGAGGTCGACGGTGGAGTGCGGCGCTTCGGGGAGATGTTCATCGCGGGTGCCCGGTTCACCCCACCCATGCTGGCGGTGATCACCCGCAAGGCGTACGGCCTCGGTGCACAGGCGATGCTGGGCGGGCAGCTCCAGGCCCCAGCCATCACGCTGGCCTGGCCGACCGCGGAGCTCGGTCCGATGGGCCTGGAGGGCGCGGTTCGGCTCGGCTATCGCCGCGAGCTGGAGGCGATCTCCGACACCGAGCAGCGTGCCGAGCGAGAGGCTGAGATGATCGACGCGGCGTACGAACACGCGAAGGCCTTGAACGTGGCGAGCTTCGGCGAGATCGACGATGTCATCGATCCAGCACAGACCCGTGAGCGCCTGGTCGGCTCCCTCAGGAAGCTGGCGAACCCTCGGTAGATCGGTCCGCCGGGAAGGGCGCTGCTGGTCGCCCTCCACCCCCCGGTGTGTCCGGCGATGGCCGCTACCCCACCGGTGGGTCCCCCGCAAGCGGTGGACCCCGTACTCTTGGACGCCTGTCCGAAGGGTGGCGGAACGGCACACGACAAACGGGGTGAACCACGTCACCCTTTCCCTCAGACCTACCGCTCCCCGTGGAGCCTCCGGCGGCCCTAGCCGCCATCCCATCTGTCGGACCAGCGGGTTGACCCGCCGGCCCGAAGGGTGCCTCACCTCCTTGAGTGCGCCCCCGCCCCCCGTCCTGCCCAGCTCGCGCCGCTGCGCGTCGCTGTGTGATCGTTGTCTCGAGGTTGCTCGATGTTGCTCGCTAGGCGCTCCGAACGCACCCCCCGGTTCAGATCGAACTCGTCGCGATCCCGCCGCACGATCTCGGTTGTCGCGGTTGGCGGGGTGCTGGTCGTCGCGGCCATGCCGGCCCCGGCCCTGTTCACCACCGAACTGGTCGGTGCGGCCACCGCGACCGCCATCGGCGAGGTTCCTGAGACGGACACCAGCGCTGAAGCTGCTCGATCCACCGAAACCATGCCGCACGTTGCGTGGACCCGCTCGGACGGGCCCGACGAGCCCCTGACGGGCGTGACGTCGACAGGGTCGGGCGAACGCCCACGGTCCACCGACCCCACCGAGCCCATCGATTTCGAACTCGCCGCGACGTCGGTGGAGATCGCGGGCACCGTCCCCGACGGTGTCGACCAGCCCGCAGGACTCACCGACGGGGTGGAGATCGATGACCAGGCGGAAGAGGTCGAGGAGCAGCCGCTCGCCTACGCAGGCGCTGACGGAGAGTTGATCGACGCCGACCGGCTGCGCGCGTGGCTCACCGATCGCAACTCGCCCCTCGCCGACCACGCTGAGGAACTGGTCGCTGCAGGGGTCGAGCACGACGTCGACCCTCGCCTGGTCGTCGGGATCGCCGCGATCGAGTCGTCCGCAGGCCTACGCCTCCCCCCTGGAACTCACAACGCCTGGGGATGGAGTGGCAACGGCCCGCACGGTCTGAAGGCGTGGTCGTCCTGGCCCGAAGCCATCCACGACTTCACCGAGCGGCTGGCGCGGATCTACGACACCGACAACGTCGATGAACGCATGGCCCGCAAGTACGTGCCGCCGAACTGGGAGAAGTGGCTGTTCACCGTCCGCTGGGTCATGGACGACATCTAGGAGTCGGCACCAGTAGGGGCACCCGTCTCACGACCATGGTGCCGTGCGCCAACCCGTCGAGCGTCGAGTCAGGTCGGGTCGACGTTGCCGCCCGCGTGCACCGCGGGGATGCGGCCGAGCCTGCCCGCCTGGAAGTCCTCCACGGCCTGCTTGACCTCGGCGCGGTTGTTCATGACGAACGGTCCGTACCACGCGACGGGCTCGCGGATCGGCTGACCGCCCAGGAGCAGTACCTCCATCTTCGGAGCGCGTGACTCCTGCGTGTCAGCGGCCTGCAGGGTGAGGGTGTCGCCACGGCCGTAGACCGCCAGCTGCCCCATCTCGATCGGCCGGTTGTCGGCACCGACGCTGCCACGGCCAGCGAGCACGTAGGCCAGCGCGTTGAAGTCCTGACGCCAGGGAAGGCGCAGCTGCGCGCCAGGCTCGAGGGTCGCGTGGATCAGGGTGATCGGGGTATAGGTGGAGCCCGGCCCCTGGAACGACGGTCCGTCGGGGGACGGCGCGCCGTCATCGAGATCCCCGGCGATCAGGCGGATGAGCGCACCCCCGTCTGGGGAGGTCAGGAGGGTCACCTCGCTGCCACGCAGATCCTGGTAGCGCGGTGGTGTCCACTTCTTGGAGGCCGGAAGGTTCACCCACAGCTGGAAGCCGTGGAAGAGCCCGCCCTTGACCACCACATGCTCCGGCGGTGCCTCGATGTGCAGGAGCCCGGAGCCGGCGGTCATCCACTGGGTGTCGCCGTCGGAGATCGATCCGCCACCCCCACTGGAGTCCTGGTGGTCCAGGGTTCCGTCGAGCATGTAGGTGACGGTCTCGAAGCCACGGTGGGGATGCCACGACGTGCCCTTGGGTTCCCCAGGCGCGTACTCGACCTCGCCCATCTGATCGAGGTGGATGAAGGGGTCGAGGTCGGCGAGGTCAGCGCCCTGGAAGGCGCGCCGGACCGGGAACCCCTCACCCTCGAACCCGCGGGGTGCGGTGGTCACCGACCGCACGGGACGGTCGGCGCCGGCGGGGGGCGCGGAGACACGGGGGAGCGTCAGCAGATCAGCGACGGTTACGGCGGGCACGGGGCACCTCTCAGGTCGAGGACCACAACGTACGGCAAAGTCGTTGCACATGCAACTGTCTCGGACGGTGGCGCTCGATCGGGCCGGAGTTGCTCGTGGCTGCGTCGGGCCAGGTGGTGTCGAGGCGGCGGCTTCGGCTCGTCGTCAGCCCTCGGCTACGCTGCGCCGACGTCACGATCCCTCCGGAGGCCGTTGCACATGCGCCGCACGCTCGGACTCGCGCTCGTCGCGCTGCTCTCCCTCGCCCTGCTGGCTTCCCCTGCCGCTGCGGAGGCCAGTGAGGCGCGCGTTGGGGAGGTCGTCCTCGCGGTAGAGGATGCGCCGCCAGGGCCCGATCCCATGGAGCGCAGCGACCCGGACAACCCCGCCCGCGAGCTCGCCAACTTCGAGGATCCCGACGTCCCCTTCACCTACTACGCGGCCTACCTGCTGTCGTTCGCGGGCTTGCTCGGTCTGGCACTCCTCGTCGGGCTGTACTACCTGCTCGTGAAGCGCCCGTCGCGGGAGAACTCCGGGTCATCGTGACCTCGGGCCCCGGACCCGCGGCGTCGGATCCCTCCGGCGTGGCCCCGGACGGGCCGGCCCCGTTGATCGACGAAGCTCTCGCGCTGCGCACCGCTGCTCTGGTCGCCCCTCGCCGCCGCACGACGCGAGATGAGGTGGCCACCCTGCGGGCCGAGGTCGTCGCCGACCTCCCAAGCATCGATGCCGCGGCGCGCTCCTGGTCCCACCTGGGCGCTGACCTCCCGCCCGTCGAAGCTGCGGTCGTTGGACGGACCGGGTGGGTGCGCGTCAACCTCACGGCGATGCGCGGCATCTTCGAACCCGTGCGGGAACGGCTGGAACGCCGCGTCGGCGCGAAGAAGGTGCTTGGGGTCCAGATCGGCGCGTTGTTCGGCCTGCTCTCCGCCAAGGTGCTCGGGCAGTACGTCCTCCCCCTCGGTGGTCCGGGAGGCGGGCAACTGGTGATCGTCGGCCCGAACGTCCTCGACCTCGCCGAGCGTCATGGTCCGTTGGCCACCGACATCCGCCGTGCGGTCGTCCTGCACGAAGTGACCCATCGCTTGCAGTTCGAGGACAAC
>SKNK01000384.1 GCA_007120565.1 Nitriliruptoraceae bacterium
CCCACTGTCGAACACGCCGATCGGACGCGATCTCACCGCCCGGTCCTTCCGCACGCCTGGGGCACGCAACGATGTCTGGGGACGCACCAACGCGGCTGGGGCACGCAACGCGGGCGGTCTGCTCGCGACGCTAGCCCGTCCGTGCCCAGTCGCCTTCTCCGACAGTGTCCACTCGGACCATCGTCGCGGCCACCGCCGAGAGGTGATGGCCCTCAGGGACCGTAGGCCTGCAGTTCGTGGAACGGTTGCGGGTACTCGGCCCGGCCCCGGTGATGCTCCGCCTGGTAGCGGCTCAACGGCGCGAACTGGAACGCGGCGTCCGGGATGCTCGATGACGGGCGCTCGATGCCCGCGCCGGAGGCGCGACGGAACCCGTAGCGGTGGTAGTGCCTCGGGTCGCCTTCGAGGATCACCAGCGGCACGTCTGATCCCTCTTCGGCCGCGCGTAGAGCGTGCTCGACCAGCATCCGGCCGATACCTCGGCCCTGATGGGCAGTCGCCACTCCGACGGGGGTCAGGTTGAGCGCGACGAAGGACCGATCACCGTGGATGTCCAAGTGGGTGAGCTTGGCGTATCCGACGAGGCGTTCCTCGACGAGCGCGACGAACGCCATCCCGGGGACGTCCACGCTCGAGTCCCGCAGGAGCTCGACCAGACGGGCTGGCACGTCGTCGCCGTCGAAGGCATCGAGCAGGAGCCCTCGGACCGCATCGTGGTCCTCGGCTGACTCCGACCGGATCCGGACGTCCATCCCCCCACCTTAGTGGGGGCGCCACCGGCATCCCACACGCTGTCGAGCCACTCGGAGGCAGACCGATCTCCGGCTATCCCTCAGCTAGCCTGGCCCACGACGACACCCTGGAGGATGCTGGTGGCCGAACCCCGCTGTGCCGTGCTCCCGTCGGACCGCGGGACCGCACTGGCGGACGCGGTGCGGGCGGGCGGGGGCGAGGTCGTGGATGCCCACCACGCCGAGGCGGTCATCTGGACCGATCCCAAGGACCCCTCGGGACTGGCGGAACTCCTCGAGGGCCATCCCGAAATCCGCTGGGTCCAGCTGCCCTTCGCTGGGATCGAACCCTTCGTTGACCTGCTCGACGACGACCGGATCTGGACCTGCGGGAAGGGGGTCTACGCCGAACCCGTCGCCGAACATGCTCTCATGTTGGGACTCGCCGGGTTGCGTGGCGGCGCGCTGTACGCCCGCAAGAGGTCGTGGTCCGCTCCCTACGGGCACAACCTGCTGAACGGTCGGGTGACGATCCTCGGCGGCGGCGAGATCACCCGGGTGCTCGTGCGGCTGCTCCGCCCCTTCGGCGTCTACCTGACGGTCGTACGCAACCGTCCCGAACCGATCGACGGTGTCGCCGAGGTGCTGCCGTCCTCGCGACTCCTCGAGGCGGTCGGCAACGCCGACCTCGTCGTGCTGGCACTCGCCCTCACCCCCGACACCGAGGGCATCATCGACGCTGACGTCCTGGCGGCCATGCTGCCCCACGCATGGATCGTCAACGTCGCGCGGGGGCGCCACATCGACACCCACGCCCTGGTTGAAGCTCTACGGGCGGACTCGATCGGCGGTGCAGCGCTGGATGTCACCGACCCGGAGCCCCTGCCAGACGGTCACCCCCTCTGGGAGATGCCCAACGTGCTGATCACACCGCACGTCGGCAACACGCCGGAGATGGGGATCACCCTGCTCGCCGCGCGTGTCCGAGACAACGTGCAGAGGTTCCGCGACGGCGACGAACTGCTTGGTCCGGTGTACGTCGATCTGGGTTACTGACCATGACCGAGGATGTGCTCGAGTCCCGTGTCCTGGCCGCCGTCGAGGCGACCGGCGAGCCCTTCGACGTGATCGAGATCGACCCCGATCTCGCCGACACCGCCGCGTTCTGCGAGCGCTACGGCTACCCCCTGGAGACCTCAGCGAACTGCATCCTGGTCGCCTCGCGGGACGACCAGCCCCAGATGGCTGCGTGTGTCGTGTTGGCGACGACCAAACTCGACGTCAACAAGCGTGTCCGCAAGCGCCTCGGTGTGCGGAAGCTCTCGTTCGCGCCGGCTGAGCTCACCCGAGAGGTCACCGGGATGGAGATCGGTGGCGTCACCCCCTTCGCTCTGCCGGAGGAGTTGCGCCTGTGGATCGACGCTCGGGTCGCGGGCCTCGACCGGATCATCGTCGGTGGGGGCAGCCGACGACTGAAGCTCTCGGTCACGCCGGCAGCCCTGGCGGCCGTCGGGGGCGAACTGGTCGATGATCTGGCCCTGCCGCTGTAGCGCACTCAACCGAGCAGGGTGACCATCCCGTTGCCATACCCCTCGATGGAGACCAACCAGTCGTGACGGACCTGGGGGTTCGCCGCCAACTCGCCGACATCTTCACTGACCTCGCCGGGAACGGGCAGATGGTCGCGCAGGACGACGTGCGGGGTCGTCGGGCTGTTCATCAGCTTGGCCGAGACGTTGACGACCTCGTGGAGGAACTCGGTGAGCTCCTCATCGAGCTTGCCGGCCGCCTTCACCTCCGACCAGGTCTCGCCTGGCGGCATCGCGGCGATCGATGCCGCAGCCGATGTCGATAGCTGCAGGTCGGTCACGACCAGGGCGGCGACGTCGCCTTCGTCGAACCGGTAGGCAGCGAGGTAGGAGCACAGCTCGGGATCGAGTTCCTGAGGGGTGCCAGGGCGTACCTGAACCTCGCGACCGAGCAGGTCACGGAGGAGATCACGGAAGGACGCTCGGGCCGGCAGCGGGCAGCGCATGCTCATAGGTCACAACGCCTTGGCGAGCGCCTCGTCGAGCGACGCCGGGGTGAACGGCTTGCTCACGAGGAACCGAGCACCATGGGTCTTGGCGAGCTCGTGCATCTCGGGGGTCGACTCCGAGGTCACGAACCCGAACACCGGCGTGAGGCCGGCTTCGTTGAGGGCTTGCAGGAACTCGATACCCGTCATCTCCGGCATGTTCCAGTCGGAGAGGACCAGGTCAGGAGACTCGGCCTGTACCACGCCGAGCGCTTCCTTGCCGTCGGCCGCCTCGACGATCGTGGCACCGGCGACGCGGTCGAGGCCCGAGAGGGCACGTTTGACGATGGCACGCATCGCCTTGCTGTCGTCTACGACGAGGATCTTCACGTCGTTCTCCTTCACAACTTGGGGACCGCTCAGCCGGCGGACTGTCGCTCGAACAGGGTGACGACCACCAGCTCGCCATCGGCATCGAAAGCCAGCCGCTCCTTGACGCCGCTGCCCGGGACGGTGACCCGGAAGTCCCGACCCGACGTCACCGCCGGGAGCGAGAGCTGACAGGATCCCTCGAGGGTGGACTTCACGTTCCCCCCGGTCATGTTGGCCAGTTCACCAACGGTATCGGTCACCTCTTCATCGGTGACGTCCTCGATCGCCATCATGAACATCGTGGCCGCGAGTCGACACGCCAGCTCCTCGGAGACCTGGACGGTCGTTGCGCCGGACCAGTCCCCCGTGATCTGGACGGTGCCGGTCACGACACGTACCTCCTCGGCGTGGACCTGTCCCGGGGTCGCAGGGCGCAGTTCGATCCCGAGGACCGCAGCCCAGATCTCCTGCGAGATGGCGGTCAGGTCCGTGTAGGTCGTGTGCATGGAAGGTTCCGTTCTTGGCGCGGGGTTGGGGTAACGGGGGGGTCAGCGAGGGCGGTAGCCGGTGGCGGTTCCTGCGGGGATCCGTTCGTAGCGGTCGTCGACGTTCAGCGTGGTCTCCGAGCCGCCGAGGATCAGGAAGCCGTCCGAGCGGAGGACCTCACCGCAGCGAGCCAGGATCCGCTGCTTGGTGGGGAGGTCGAAGTAGATGAGGACG
>SKNK01000345.1 GCA_007120565.1 Nitriliruptoraceae bacterium
CATCCCGACCTCCAGTCGACCGATGTCGTCGACACCGAGGCAGTCGGCTCCGCCGCGGGTCGCCATGTCCAACGCTTCACCCGCACTGAGGGCGTCGGGCCGTCCGGTGCGCTGCCGGGCGGTGAACACCGCCTGACGTAGCTCGGTCACCAGCGTGCCCTGCTCGTTGGACGCCGCACCGTCCACCCCCAGGCCGACCGCGACACCGGCACGGCGCAGGTCGGTGGCCCGGCACATCCCCGCGGCCAGCCGCGCGTTGCTCGATGGACAGTGGGCGACACCGGCACCCGCCTCCCCCAGGCGTGCTACCTCGGCGTCGTTGAAGTGGATGCCGTGCGCGTACCAGACGTCGTCGGCGACCCACCCGAGGTCCTCCATCACCGCCAGCGGGCGCTTGCCGAACCGGGCGAGGCAGTCGGCCTCCTCCTCGCGGGTCTCGGCGAGGTGGGTGTGCAGGCGCAGCCCCCGGGTCCGGGCGAAGGCCGCGGACTCGCGCATCAACTCTGGGGTGACGCTGAACGGGCTGCAGGGGGCGACGGTGACGTGGATGCGTTCGCCGTCGTGCCAGCGGTCGGCGACCCGTTCGGTCGAGGCGAGGATGGCATCGAGGTCCTCGACCACGTGGTCTGGCGGCAAGCCACCGTCCGACTCGCCCAGGTCCATCGATCCCCGCGCCAGGTGCAGGCGGATGCCGAGGGACAGGGCCGTCTCAGCCAGGGCATCGAACACCGAGTCGTCGCCACGCGGGACGAGGTAGTGGTGATCAGCCGCGGTCGTGCATCCGCTCAGCAGCAGGTCGGACAACGCGACGCGAGCTGCAGCGGCGATGTCGTCGACGTCCAGCCGACCCCAGATGGGGTACAGGGTCGTCAGCCACGTGAACAGGTCGCAGCTGGTGGCCCACCCGCGGGTCAGGTGCTGGTAGAGGTGGTGATGGGTGTTGACCAGCCCCGCGGTGATGATGTCGCCTTCGACCCGCAGGACCGTGTCGCCGGGCTGTGCGGCGACCTCGCCGATCGCGATGATGCGGCCGTCGGCGACGGCGATGTCGCCCGGCGTGCGGGCACCTCGCAGGACGAGCCGGCTCACGGTGACGACCGATCGACGGGTGCAGGCGGACCTCAGCACCCTACTTCGAGATGCTTGGTCGAGTCGGGGGCGAAGGACCCTCGGAACCTGGTACCCGTTGACAAGCGTGTGCCGACACACCAACGTCCACCTGCGCCGGTGTCCCCGTCCAACACCCACCCACCGTGGAGCCCGAACATGACCTTCCCCCTCGGCCCGAACCGCTACGGCAAGTCCGGCATCCGACTAGCCACGGTGGCTCGAGACGGTGACCAGCACACCTTCACGGACCTCGACATCCAGGTCGAGCTCGAAGGGGACTTCACCGCCGCACACGTCGAGGGCGACAACGCCAGCGTGCTGCCGACCGACACGATGCGTGGGACCTGCTTCGCGCTGGCACGTGACGGGATCGACAGCGTCGCCGGGTTCACACGGCGGGTGGCCGAGCGCCTGTTCGTCGCGTCACCTGCGGTCGACCGGGTGCGCATCCGTGTCATCGCCCACCCCTGGGAGCGCATCGAGGTGGATGGTTCACCGCACCCGCACAGCTTCCGGCCTGGTACCGGCGGCGACACGGTCACGACCCTGACCCAGGACCGCGATGCCGAGCCAGCGATCACCGGCGGGGTGCGCGGGGTGCGGTTGTTGAAGACGACCGGCTCGGCCTTCTCCGGCTACCTCCAGGACGAGTACACGACCCTGCCCGAGACGCGGGACCGGATCATGGCCACCACGGTCGAGGCGACGTGGGGAACGACCGGTCCGGACGTCGATCACCGCGCGCTGGGCATCGCCGTACCGGTCACCATGACCGCGACCTTCGCCCGCCACGACGACAGCGAATCGGTCCAACACACCCTCCACGCCATGGGCGGCGCGGTGCTCGACGAGCACGCCGACATCACCTGGATCCGTTTCCGGATGCCGAACGAGCATCACAACCTCGTCGACCTGTCGCCCTACGGGCTGGACAACCCCAACGTGGTGTTCGTCGTGGCTGACCGGCCGTTCGGCGTGATCGAGGGCACGGTCGCACGCGACGGCGTCGAACCACCTCCGCTTCCCGGATGAGAAGCCGAGCCACCGGTAAGGGCCTGCGAGTGTAGCGGTCGTGCTACAGCAGGGCTACGCTCACTGCATGACGAGGACCATCAGCCAGCGTGAGCTCCGCAACGACAGCGGAGCGATCATGCGTGCGCTCGATCGCGGCGAGGTCTTCCTTGTGACCCGAAACGGCATCCCGGTCGGCGAGCTGCGTCCCGCCCGTCGACGGTTCGTCAGTCGCGACCTACTCGTCGAGGCGCTCGCGAACGCGCCTCGGATCGATGCCGAACGGTTCCGCGACGAGCTGGACGCCGTCCTCGACCAGGTCGCCGAGCCGCGAGCGTGACCGACGAGGCACCGACCCCCATTGCACAGGGGCTGCTCGACACGGCCGTGATCATCGCCCTCGAGCAAGTGCCGGCCGGCTCGCTCCCCCTCGAACCGACGATCGCGGCGGTCACGCTCGCCGAGCTGGCCGCCGGCCCGCACGCGACCGACGATCCCGACGAACGGGCTCGGCGCCAGGACCGGCTCCAGCGCATCGAGGCGCTGCTGGATCCGCTGCCGTTCGACGCTGCCGCTGCCCGCGCCTACGGTCTCGTCTACGCCGCCACCCGCGCTCATGAGCGCAAGCCCCGCGGTGCGCGGGCCGTGGATCTGCTGATCGCCGCGACGGCGCTGGCGAACGATCTTCCGTTGTTCACGCGCAACCCCGGCGACTTCGACCACCTCAGAGCAGTGGGCCTCGAGGTACACACGGTGTAGGCGCCTATGCGCTGCCTAGGTCACCCACGACGGAGTAGAACGTCTGCGAGTTCAACGGGTGGTCGCGACACTCTGACCGATCTCGTCGACTCGGATCGCTGAACGCACCAGCCGAGGGTTCGTCGGCTTCCCGTCGATCGTCGGGACCGACCTCCCTCGCGCTCAGCCGTCGAGCAGCTCGTACGCGGGCAGGGTCAGGAAGTCGACGAACCCATCGTCGAGCGCCACCACCTCGAACAGCTCAGCTGCCTGACGGACGCGTGACGCCGTGGCTTCGTCCGGGCTGAGGCCCACCAGGCGCTCGACCTCCTCGGCGAGGACACCGCGGACCAGGCCGTGATCGACGGTGCTGCCGTCGTCGAGTTGCACCGCCGAGTGGACCCACTGCCACAGCTGCGCACGGGAGATCTCCGCGGTGGCCGCGTCCTCCATGAGGTTGTTGATCGCCACCGCGCCGCGGCCGCCCAGCCATGCAGCGAGGTACTCCACGCCGACCGCCACGTTGGTTCGCACGCCGTCGAGGCTGATCGAGGCACCGGGGATGGCAACGTTCAGCAGGTCGTCGGCAGCTACCTCGACGTCGTCGCGGGTGCGGTGGAGTTGATCGGTGCGGCCGTCCTCGAGCGCCTCGCCGAACACCTCAGCGCACAGCTCGACCAGATCCGGGTGCGCGACCCAGGAGCCGTCGAACCCGTCGCCGGCCTCGCGCTCCTTGTCGGCGCGGACCTTGTCGAGCGCTTGGGCGGTGACCTCGGGGTCGCGACGGTTGGGGATGAAGGCCGACATCCCGCCGATCGCGTGGGCACCACGTCGGTGGCAGGTGCGGACGAGCAACTGGGCGTAGGCGCGCATGAACGGCACCGCCATGGTGACCTGGGCACGGTCGGGCAGGATCATCGATGGCCCGGCCGAGCGGAACACCTTGATGAGGCTGAACA
>SKNK01000270.1 GCA_007120565.1 Nitriliruptoraceae bacterium
CTGATCGCCGGATCGACCACGTCCGCTTGGAGGACCCCGTGCACGACATCCACTTGATCGACCCCGTCAGTCGGATCGAGGGTCACGCCAAGATCACCCTCCACCTCGATGACCAGGGAGAGATCGCCGACGCCCGCTTCCACGTCACCGAGTTCCGCGGCTTCGAGGACTTCTGCCGTGGCCGGCCCCTTGCCGAGATGCCCGGGCTGACCGCTCGGACCTGTGGCATCTGCCCGGTCAGCCACCTGCTCGCCTCGGCGAAGGCCACCGAGGCGGTGATGGCGATCGGTATCCCACCGGCAGCCCGGCTGCAACGTCGTCTCGCCAACCTCGGCCAGATCGTGCAGTCACACTCGCTGAGCTTCTTCCACCTGTCCGCACCGGACCTGCTGCTCGGTATGGAGGCGCCGCCTGAAGGGCGCGACGTCTTCGGTCTGATGCGCACCGCCCCGGACGTGGTGCGCCAAGGGATCGGGTTGCGGCGCTACGGCCAGGAGCTGATCGAGGCGGTCAGCGGTCAGAGGATCCACGGCACGGGCATCGTCCCCGGCGGCGTCGCCGAGCCCTTCACCACCGAGCAGCGCGACACGCTGAAGGCCGGGTTGGACGAAGCCATGTCCGCGGCCAAGGCGACCGTCGAGTTGTCGTTCGGCTTGCTCGATCGGTACGAGGAGGAACTGGAGGTCTTCGGTCGCTTCCCGAGCATGTACCTGTCACAGGTGACGGCTGATGGGACGTGGGAACACTACGACGGCAAGCTCCGGGTGATCGACGGTGACGGGGGGATCATCGTCGACCAGTTCGATCCGTCCCGGTACCGCGAGGTGTTGGGCGAGGCCTCGTCACCGGACTCGTACCTGAAGGTCCCGTACTGGCGGGACGCGGTGACCGACGGCGACCTCAGCGCTGGCATGTACCGGGTCGGGCCACTGGCGCGGATCAACATCGCGGAGCGCTTCGGTGTCCCGCTGGCTGACGAGGGACTCGCCAAGCTGCGGGATCGCGTCGGGCGGATCGCCACCTCGTCGTTCCTGTACCACCACGCACGGGTCCTTGAGGTGCTGGCCAGCCTGGAGTTGGCGGCGGGGATCCTCGACGATCCGGTCCTGCTCGAGGACCGGGTCCGCTCCCGGGCCGATGCGAACGAACGGCGGGGCGTCGGATGCTCCGAGGCGCCTCGTGGCACGCTCTTCCACGACTACGAGGTGGATCAACACGGCGTCATCACCGGCGTCAACATGCTCATCGCCACGGGCCAGAACGAACTGGCGATGAACCGGACGATCCTGGACGTCGCCCGCGAGTACGTGCACGGCCCTGAGTTGACCGACGGCATGCTCAACCGCGTCGAGGCGGGCATCCGGGCCTACGACCCGTGCCTGTCCTGCTCGACCCACGCCCTCGGTCAGATGCCGATGGTGCTGCAGACGCTCGACGCGCACGGCCACGTTGTCGCGGAACTGCGGCGTGACTGACGGTGACACCCGGGCGCCGATGCTGGTGCTCGGGGTCGGCAGCGAACTGCGCAGTGATGACGCGGCCGGACGCCACGTCGCGGATGCCGTCGGACGGGCTGAGCTCGCCGACGTCGAGGTGGTGTCGGTCCATCAGCTGACGCCGGAGTTGGCCCTCGACCTTGCTGGCCGTGATCGGGTCGTGATCGTCGACGCCGCCGTGGATGTCACCGAGGTGACCGTCACCGACATCGAACCGGTTGCGGGTGAGCAGCCGTTCAGCCACCACCTGGGTCCGGGGACGTTGTTGGCGTTGGCCGGCCAGTTGGACACCGCACCGTCCTCGGTGGTCGTGGTGAGCGTGCCGGTGCATGACCTCGCGCTCGGTACCGAGTTGAGTACGGCCACGGCCGCGGCGGTCGAGACGGCTACCGCACGGGTTCTCGAACTCCTCGCCGCGGCGAGGGACGCTCGCGCGCAGAACTGAGCCGGGCGTCGGCTCCGACGGTTGTGAGGAGCCCGGAGCAGGGCTAGGTTGGCCGGCTCGCTCGCTCGCGGCCCCTCTCTCCGGATCGGTCTTGCCATGCCTGCTCGCGCACCGGCCGATCGACCCGACGTCGACGTGGCTCCGGGTGTGGTGGCCAGGATCGAACGGCGTCGTGCCGCGGCCCGCGTCAGCCTCGCCGACGCGGTCGAACGACGCGAACAGGCCTTCCGCGAGCTCATCAGCTCGCCGGACCCGACCGACCAGGCCATCGCGCGGGTCTACCGCGACTTCCTGGTGCAGGTCGAGCAGGTGGAGCGCTCCGGCGCGGCCATGTTGCTCGCCGCCGACACGGAAGGTGGCACCGTCGTCGGGCGGATCGCAGCCTTCGATGAAGACCGCGAGTTACTGGTTGTCCCGTGGCACGCCCCGGAGGGGCAGCGCTACCTCACCCGCCGGGAGCGGCTGTTGATCACCGAGCGGGGCGATGGTCCCCTGACGGTGCATCGACTGACCGCTGAGGCGTCAGCCTTGGCAGAGCGGATCCGGCATGGCATGCGGGATGCGGCCTCCCGTGAGGAGATGTCCGATCCGCTGTCGACGCTGACCACCGAGCAGGGGCGGGCCCTTGAGGCCATCGCTGCGGCGAGCAACGAGGTGATCCTGACCGGACCGCCCGGGAGTGGCAAGTCCGCCATCGTGCTCGTGGAGTTGGCCCGCCGCGTCCTCACCCATCCTGACCCGCACACCCTGCGGGTGTTGTTCGTGACCGGGACACCTCGACTCGCCCAGCGTGCGGAGGTGCTCGGACGCCTACTCGGTGTCGCCTCGATCACACCGGTGCCGCAGGCGGAACTGTCCGGTGTGCTCGGGGTCAGCGATGCCGTCACCCCGATCGCTGGACAACACCCTGGAAGCGACGGCGCCGACATCCCGCAGGCGATCGAGCAGCACCTCCAGGAGCTACGAGCGCGTCTCCAGCGCGGGGGCGCGATCCCGCACCCCCTGGGCTCGATCGACCCGGACCAGGTCGCGGCGGTCCGGACCTGGCGGGCGCGCGAGGCCACGACCGCCTACGCCAAGGTCGCCCGTGGGCTGCGTTCCGACCTCATCGCCGAGTACGAGCAGGTGGTGCCAGGTCCTGCCACGGTCGCCTGCGCCGAGGCCGCGGCCGAGTACCTGCGGCCTGGGCTCACCCCGACCGACCTGGTCCGAGGGGCACTCGAGGAGCATCGCCTTCCCCGGTCGCTGCAGCGAGCCGCGATCGCCATCGGCCGCTCGCTGTTGGAGACACCACCGCGACGTTCGTCCGCGACCTGGGACCTGGTGGTGGTCGATGAGTACCAACGCCTCCCCGGGTTGCTGCTCTGGCTCTTGAGGCGGGCTACCGCCGAACTGTTGCTGTCTGGCGACCCCCACCAGTCCTTCACCGCGGAGGACGTCCGCGGTACCACGCCGATGACGGCCGTCTCGCTGGGTACCAGCCTGCGTCTCCCCGCGAACATCGGGGCCTGGATCGACCGGTTCTGGCAACAGCAGGGCCTGTCCGCCCCGCAGATCCGTAGTGCGGCAGCCGGGGGTGTCGTGCGAGACGTCAGCGGCGCAGCCCGTGATGCGGCGCCTGGAGCGCAGGTCATCGCACCGGCTGGCTTGAGCGCTGGTCACGATGGCTGGCTCAGCCCGCTCGAAGCCCTCGGCCTGGAGTGGTCCGAGGTGGTCCTGGTCGAACCGGAGCGCATCCTCGACGAACACGGGCCGCCCGGGCTGTTCATCGCAGCCACCAGGGCCATCGACACCCTCACGATCGACAGAAAGTGGTAGCCCCGGCGTCCTGCACCTGTCATCATGAGGTGGCATGGAGGTGCTGTCATGGGAGTTC
>SKNK01000292.1 GCA_007120565.1 Nitriliruptoraceae bacterium
GGACCGGCCGACGGCACGACCCGGTCTCTCTCACCACAGCGGCCCATGACGTCGGAGCCCTCACCGTCTGGGACCTCTCGCACTCGGCAGGAGCGATGCAGGTCGACCTCCATGCCTGGGGCGCAGACCTCGCGGTGGGCTGCACCTACAAGTACCTGAACGGTGGCCCCGGGTCTCCCGCGTACCTGTACGTGGCACGCCGCTGGCACGAACGGGCCGCCACGCCGATCCGCGGATGGTTCGGACATGAACGACCCTTCGCGTTCGATCCGGACTATCGGCCCGCCCCCGGTGCGAGCCGCTTCCTCGACGGCAGCCCCCCGGTGCTGTCCATGGCCGCGCTGGAGACCGCCCTTGAGGTCTGGGAGCAGGTCGAGCTCGAAGCGATCGAAGCGAAAGCTCGACAGCTCACCCAACGGTTCATCGACCTGGTCGACGCGCGCTGTGGGACCGAACTGGAGGTGGTCACCCCACGCGACCCCGGCGATCGCGGCACCCACGTGTCACTCAGACACCCGGACGCGTACCCGCTCATGCAGGCGTTGATCGCCCGCGGCGTCATCGGTGATCATCGTCCACCAGACCTGCTGCGTTTCGGGTTCGCACCGCTGTACGTGACCCACACCGACGTGTGGGATGCCGTCGAGATCCTCGCCGACCTGATCTCCTCCGGCGACTGGGACCGCCCCGAGCACCGCAGGCCTCGCACGGTGACGTAGGCCCCGAGCATCACGGCTCGAGCTTCTCGACGTCAAGTAGGATGCCACGCACCTCGGAAGGTGGGGTGAAGATGGCAGGGGACGAAGACGCCGGGGGGTACGTCGCGCTGAGCCGGTTCGAGGTCCGCGCCGGTTGGGAGGAGGCGGTCGCCACCGCGTTCCGTGATCGGCCCCACCTCGTCGAGCACGCCCCAGGCTTCCGGCGGCTCGACGTGCTGCGACCTGCAGCCAAGCCTGCCGAGTTCTGGTTGCTGACCTACTGGACCGACGAGCAGGCGTTCCGAGAGTGGCATCGGGGCCATGGTCGCGTCGAAGCCCATCGCGGCATGCCGGCCGGACTGAAGCTGATCCCAGGATCGGCAGAGCTCCTCGATCTGGAACACGTGACATCGTGATCGAGCGTCGGCCCGAGCTCGCGGACCAACTCCTGGGTCGGTCCGACGAACTGGCCCGCGAGACCGCCCGGCTACACCTCGACCGTTACCCGCAGATCGCGGCACGCTTCCCCGGCGCCGAGGCGCGGTGCGCGGAAGACGGCGTGTTCCACGTCCAGCACCTTGCGGCAGCGGTGTCCATGGGGCGGCCCGAACTGTTCGACGAGTACGCCGCGTGGACCGCCGACCTGCTCGCGGGGTTCGGCATCGAGGGCGACGAACTCGGTCGACACCTGCGAACCCTGGCCGAGGTGGTCCGTGCGGACCTCGGGGAGGATGCCGGCGGCATCATCAGTCAGACGATCGAAGACAGCCTGGCCACCCTGCCCGAGGGCCCTGCAGACCAACGGTCGCTGCTCATCGGGAGCCGCCACCACGCGGAGCTCGCTCGCCGCATCCTCGACGCCCTCCTCGGCGCCGATCGGCATCTCGCCAACGACCTGGTCATCCAGGCGGCCGATGCCGGCACACCGATCCAGGAGCTGTACCTCGACGTCTTCCAGCCCTGCCTCTACGAGGTGGGGTGGCTCTGGCAGACGGGGAAGGCGAGTGTGGCGCAGGAGCACTTCGTCTCGGCGGCGGTGCAGCTCGCCATGGCGCAGCTCTATCCGCGGCTGTTCACCACGCCGCGGATCAGCCGATCGGTGATCGTCGCGAGTGCCGGGGGCGAACTCCACGAGATCGGTGGACGGATGGTTGCCGACATCTTCGAACTGCACGGATGGGACAGCCACTTCACCGGCGCGAACACCGCGAGCCAGGACGTGGCGGCGCTCGTCGTGGAACGCGGGGCTGACGCCGTAGCTATCTCCGCGACCTTGCCGAGCCATCTCCCCATGGTGGAGCAGATGGTGCGGGCGATCCGGGAGACCGGAGAGGTTCCCATCCTGGTCGGCGGCCGCCCGTTCAACCAAGCCCCTGACCTCTGGCAGGTCGTTGCCGCTGACGCTACGGCGACCGACGCGGTCGCTGCGGTCCACACCGCCGCAGCGCTGGTGGACGCCGCGTGAACGATCCCGCTGAGCAGATAACCGGCATCGCGCTGCGGTGCGAGCCGGGGGGCAGGGTGCTCGACGTCGTCTACGACACGGTCGGGACCGATCTGCGTCCCGGACACAGCCTCACGGAGGCGCTGACCACCGAGAGCGTGCGTTCAGCGTTGTCGCTGCTGGCCGACGCATCGCGCGACCGGGTCGGCCACGCGTCCTACCTCGGCATCCTGCCGACCGATGGAACCCGCGAGGATCTCCGCTTCATCGGCTGCGCGGCGCAGGGAGGCGACGAGGTGGTGCTGGTGGGAGCCTCGTCACGACGCGAACTCGCTCCGCTGGTCGAGGCGATCGCCCCGGACCTACCCGACGTCGTCGACCAACTCGACTGGCTGAGCCAGGTGGTGCGGCGTGAAGCCGAAGACGAAGCGGTGCTGTCCGCGTTCAGCGAGACCAACAACGAACTCGCCGGCATGCACCGCGAGCTCGCCCGCACCAACGCCCGCTTGGAGGCACTCAACCGTCGCAAGGACGAGATCCTGGGGATGGTCGCTCACGATCTACGCAACCCCTTGGGGACGATCCTCGGTTTCAGCGAGGTGCTCGTGCGACACCTGGACGACACGCTCGACGATCGCTCCAAGCTGATGTTGACACGGATCCAGCACCAGAGTCATCGGATGCTCACGCTGGTCGAGGATCTTCTCGATGCCACCGCGATCGCTACCGGACAGGTCACGCTCGACCTCGCAGAGACCGACATCCACGAACTGCTGGTCGAGACCGTCGACACCTACCGCTACACCGCATCGAGGAAGCAGATCACCCTCGAACTGCAGTGCGATGGGAGCCCGTCGATCGCTTGGGCCGACAGCCATCGGCTCATGCAGGTCTTCGACAACCTGCTGTCCAACGCCATCAAGTTCTCCCCAGATCGGACCGGTGCGACGGTCACGATCCGTTGCCGCGCGATCGGTGCGGATCACCTCGTCGTGACGGTCGCCGATGAGGGGATCGGGATACCCGACGAGGTCATCGCCAAGCTCTTCCAGCCCTTCGCGACCACCACCACCGGAACGCGCAACGAGCACGGAACCGGCCTCGGTCTGACGATCACGCGCTCCATCGTGGAGGCCCACGGCGGTCACATCGACGTTCGTAGCGAGGTCGATCGTGGGACGAGCTTCGAGGTCGTCCTGCCGATCCGCCCGCCCGGGTCACCGACGGACAGCGGCATGTCGGGCTGAACCTCGTTCGTCGCTGCACCGCCATGTGGGGCGGGCCCGAAGGCCCGCCCCACATGCAGCGTTACCTCAGCGCTCGATCAGAGCGTGAGACCGGTGCCCTCGAGCCATGACTCGACGATGTCACGGTTGTCCTCGAGCCACTCGCGTGCGCTCTCCAACTCCTGGCCCTCCTCCGAGAGGACCATGACGGTCAGCTCGGAGAGCGGGTCGTGCTCGAAGTTGAAGTTCTCCAGTGCGGCAGCAACCTCGGGGTGATCCGAGGAGAAGCCGTCGCGTGCGAGGGCGTGGATCTGGTCCGGCTCACCGAGGGCACCCTCGGGGTCGTCCAGGTCCTTGAGGTCGTACTCACCGTACGCCGGGTGCGGACGCCACAGGGTCACGAGGATGGGCTCCTCGTTGCTGTACGCCGCCTCCAGCTCGCTGA
>SKNK01000506.1 GCA_007120565.1 Nitriliruptoraceae bacterium
GACGCCCCGATCGTGGAACGCGCCGTGCTCGGGTTCCTCGAGGATGTGACGCCATCGTGACCGCGACGATCGACATCGACGATGCGGCGTTCGTCCGTGCTCCGACGCCGCTGGTGTACCGAAGGATCACCGACATCGGCGCCTGGCCGACCTGGTGGGTCGGTCTTGGGCTGCGCGTGCAGCCCCCCGTGACGGGGTATGAACGCTGGGCGGTCTCGCTGGCGGTCGGACCCGCCCGAACCTTGCGGTTCGGGATGACCTGTGAGCGCTGGCGGCACGAGGCCGGCCTCCAGGCGCGCCTCGATGGCGATCTCGACGGCCGTGCCGAGTTCTGGTTGGAGCCGGTTCCCGGTGGCACGGTGGTGCATCACGTCGCGTCCGCGCGGACCGGGTTGTGGTGGCCGCGCCAGGTCGGCGTCGGGTACCGACGTGCGGTGCGGCGAGGGCTGTGGGGTTTCAAGGACGTCCTCCAGTTGGAGATGCGCACCTCACTCGGGGTGTTGCCGTGAGGCCGCCGACACCGACGAGGACGGGGAGCGAACCCGTTCGACCTGTCCAGAGGAGCTGGCTGTGAGGTGCGACGTTTGCGGAGCCCACAACGCGCGAGGGGCGGCGTGGTGCACCCAGTGCTACGCGCCTTTCGAGGTCGAGGAACCCGCCTCGTCGGCGTCTACCCAGGATCCGCCCACGGCGGGCTCTGAGGGGGCTGAACCGCGATCATCGCCTCGCGCCGAGGACCCCGTCCTGGCGCCAGAAGGAGCTGCAGACGCTGGTGCGGGAGCCGATGCCGTTGCGGGAGCCGATGCCGTTGCAGGAGGCGACGCTGGCGTGGGAGCCGACGGCGGGGAAGCAGCGGGCCGACGCGGACCGGTCGAGGTGGGTGATGTTCGCGACGTCGATGGGGTCGTCGAGTGGCGCTGCCACGCCTGCGACTCCTGGGTGGCGCTCGAGCTTCCCACGTGCGCGGTCTGTGGTGCTCCGCGCGCGGGGTTCGGTGATCAGCCACGCGCCGACGTGACGCTCTCGGCGGCCGATCGAAGCAAGGTGCTGGGGGGTGGCGCCGCCTTCCCGGGTGTCGGCCACCTGCTGGCCGGGCGGCTCGGGTCCGGTATCACCCGACTCGCACTGGGCGGACTCTGGCTGGTGCTGGGTATCTGGTGGTTGGTGACCACGTCGTCGTCGGGCAACGCTCCCGGGGCCATCCTGATCCTGGGTGTCGTGGTGCTGTGGGTCGCGTCGTACCTCGACGTACGTTCGCTGGTCGATGGTGACACGGAACGGTTCGGGGTCCGTGGACTGCTGTGGTTGGTCGTGGGGGTGACCACGTTGCTGATGATCGCGGTCGCCTGGCTCGCGACGGGACCTACGCTCGGATGATCCGGCCCCGCAGAGGTGGCCTCACCACTCGGGGTGAACGCCTCGTCAGCTAGCCTCGAGGGACGGTGTGCCGGCGTGACCGGCTGGACGCGCCGACACGGAGGCTGTTCCTGACCCGCATCCTGCTCGTCACCGGTAAGGGTGGCGTCGGTAAGACCTCGGTCGCCGCCGCGACCGCGGTCAGAGCGGCTGTGGGCGGGGCTCGTGTCCTGGTGACCTCGACCGATCCGGCGCACTCGTTGGCCGATGCCTTCGGTCAGCCCCTCTCGGATGCGCCCACCCCTGTCGAGGTGACCGCCGCGGTCCAGGACCAGCTCGACGAGGACGGTGCTCCGGGCCAGCTTCTCGCACAGCAGATCGACGCGCAGGCCCGCCTCGAACGTCACTGGGGAGCGGTCCGCGGGTACCTGACCACGGTCCTGGCGGCGGGTGGGCTCGATGAGGTCCGGGCAGAGGAGCTCGTCCTGCTCCCCGGACTCGACGAGCTGTTCGCCCTCATCGACCTGCGTCAGCGGGTCGGCGCGGGGGAGTTCGACCTGATCGTGGTCGACTGTGCCCCAACCGCGGAGACCTTGCGCCTGTTGGCGTTGCCCGATGCCCTTCGCTGGTACGCCGACCGTCTCCTCGGCGCCGGCCGTCGGGTGGCTCGGCTGGCTCGACCTCTGGGACTCCGTCGTGCCGACGGTGCGATGCCGATCCCCGACGACGAGGTCTTCGACACCGTCGAACAGGTACACGCCGACCTCGCGGCGGTCCACGACCTGCTCCAGGACCCGGCCCGCACCAGCGTGCGGCTGATCACCAACCCGGAACGGCTGGCGATCGCCGAGGCCATGCGTACGGCTACCTCGCTGTCGCTGTTCGGCTACGCGATCGACGCGGTCATCGCCAACCGGACCCTGCCCGCCGAGGTCGACGATCCGTACCTGCGTGGCTGGAAGGCGCGGCACGCCGAACACCTCGAGACCCTGCGTTCGGCGTTCGGTGAGCTGCCGGTGTTCGAGGCTCCGCTGCTTCCCGACGAGCCGATCGGGGTCGCCGCCCTCGCGCGGTTGGCTGCAGCCGCCTACGGCGATCGTGACGTCACCGAGGTGCTCCACACCAACCCGCCGCTGGAGATGTCCCGCGAGGGTGACGAGCAGGTGCTGCGACTCGCCCTACCCTTCGCGAGTTCGGACGACCTCGACATCCATCGCCGCGGTGACGAGCTCCATCTCAAGGTGGCCGGCGTACGTCGGACCATCGCCCTACCTGCCTCGTTGCGGGCCGCTGACGTGGTCGCCGCGAAGCTGCGGGACGGAGCCCTGACCGTGAGGTTCCGGACCCCGAGCCGATCGGGGGTCGCATGACCGCCGAGGATGCACTCCCGTGGTGGGCGTCTACCGATCCGCGGACCGATGGGCTCGACACGGACGAGGACCCGATCGAGGTCCTTCGGGCCGCGCGCCGACCCGAGCCCGACGGCGGTGGATCCGACGGCGATGACGAGGGATCTGAGGCTGATGCCGGTGGGCCGGGCCCTGACGCTGGCGGGCCAGGCGCCGATGCCGGTGGAGCGTACGCCGGTGAGGCCTCGTCGGCGGGGGACGGGCCCCACACCTCGGAGATCTGTGGCGTGTGCCCGATCTGCGTGGGGTGGCGGTTCCTGCAGCAACATCACCCCGACGTCGTTGACCACCTCGCCGCTGCAGGTCGCCACCTTGCCGATGCCCAGCCGGAGGTCGCCGAGCACCTCGGTGCCGCTGGCCGGCACCTGACCGCGGCGTTCCGCAAGCTCATCGACGAGCGCGCGGAGGGCGGTCCGGGTGGTGGATCCGATCGAGATGCCCGTGACGGTCCGAGGGGGGAAGAGGCCTTCGAGCACATCCTCCTCGATGACGATGAAGAGGACCAGGGATGACCTCAGCGGTCGCGATCGGGATCGACATCGGCGGGACCCGCCTGCGCACCGCGACGGTGTCCGCCGACGGCGTGGTCCTCGATCGGCGTCGGCGTTCGACCCCGGCGGCCGACGGAGCATCACTGCTCAGTGCCATCGAGGAAGAGGTCGCCGCCGTCGGTGCGTCGTTGCCGATCGGGATCGGGATCGCGGGCCTGGTCACCCCGGACGGCACCGTGCGGTACGGCCCCAACATCGGCATCCGCGACCTGGCGGTCGCCGACGAACTCACCAGCCGTCTGCAGCAGCCGGTGTCCGTGCTCAACGACGCGTCTGCTGCGGCGCTCGGGGAACAGCGCGCGGGAGCCGGTCGAGGTCGCCGTGATGTGGTCCTGTTCACCATCGGCACCGGCGTGGGTGGCGGGGTCGTGCTCGGCGGGCAGCTGGTGGTCGGTGCCAGCGGGTTCGCCGGTGAACTGGGGCACATGATCGTGCAACGTGGCGGACGTCGCTGTCCGTGCGGCAACCTCGGCTGCATCGAGGCC
>SKNK01000370.1 GCA_007120565.1 Nitriliruptoraceae bacterium
ACGTCCAGCTCCTGCCCGGATAGCTCGCCGTCCTCCACCGCCTCCTGGAACTCGTCCCAGGTCAGCTCGGTGGGGGCCGTAGCGGCCTGGATGAAGCTCACCCCTAGCCACAGGGCGGCCGCGAGGGCGAGGATCCACGGCAGAGGACCGCGGAGCAGCCGCTGAAGCGGCTTCTCGTCCGGGTCGGGACCCGAGCCCTTCGCGGGCTTCTGACCGGGCTTCACGATGGTTCACCTGCCGGGCGGGGATGGCGAAAGGGCCTCGAACCCGGGCCCGCTGAAGGTTCGATGCTACCACCGCATCCCGATGGCTCTCCCGGGCATCCAGGCAGCTCAACGTCGCCCTGGCGCTCCCGACGACGCCCTCAACGGGCGTGACGATGCCCCTCGAGGCTGCCAGCAGACGGCAGGCAGGACCCCTACGACGGCATCACGCGCCGAGCTGGATCTCCTCGATCATCCACGGCCCGTAGAACGCCACCTCCGTGGCTCCGCCGTCGTGGAGCGCGCGGCCGACCGTCCGCTTGAGCTCGTCATCGTCGCGATCAGCGATGGACACGGTGACGACGTAGGCGCCGTCATCGATCGCGTCCGTCAACAGCTGAAGGCGTTGCGATTCCTCGCCCAGCGCCTTCTGGACCGCACGGACGGCTCCCTCGACGGGACCGTCCGGATCGTCGGGATCCATCTCGTTGGCGGCGTCCTCGCTACAGAGCACGTCGACGCGATCGGTATCGACGTCGGCTGCGGTCAGCGCCTCACGCACCGAGGAGAGGGTCTCGCGGTCCGCGGCGATGCCAACGACCCGGTCGGTCGGGTAGGTGAGCGGTTGATCAGGAACGGGCATGGTTCTCCCCTCCGCGAGGCGGTGGTGCGGTCATGCGCTCGGCGAACTCGGCCTGCGCGAGGCTTCTCGGTCCCTCGGGTCGGCCCGCGCTCATGGCGCACGTCCGAGCGTAGAGCGCCCACGGGTCGACGTCGTCCGCGCCGACACCGACGAAGGTCCGGGGTGGCGGGCGCTCAGCCGCCGTAGGCCTCGGGGCGGAGCACGACGATGTCCGAGAGCCCGCGGTAGCGCTCGGCGAAGTCCAACCCGTAGCCGACGACGAACACGTCGGGGACCTCGAACCCCACGTAACGGACCGGCAGGTCGATCTCGCGGCGACTGGGCTTGGTCAACAACGAGGCCACCTCGAGCGATGCCGGATGACGTGAACGCAGGTTGCGGACCAGGTAGTCGAGGGTGAGGCCGGAGTCGACGATGTCCTCCACGATGATCACGTGCTTGTCGTCGATGTCCGCATCGAGGTCCTTCATGATCCGGACGGTGCCCGAGGAGGTCGTCGAGGAGCCGTACGAGGAGCAGGCCATGAAATCCATCGCCACGGGCACGTTCAGCCGTCGGGCGAGGTCGGCCATGACGAAGATCGCCCCCTTCAACACGCCGATGAGCAGGACCTCCTTGCCCTCGTAGTCGCGATCGATCTCCGCAGCCATCTCATCGAGCCGCGTGGCGATCCGATCGGCGGGGATCAGGATCTCCGCGACGTCGTCGCGGTGGACGGCGGGGATGCTCTCGAAGGACATGGTTGCCTCGGTCCAGTGGTCGGGCGCGCCGGGGAAGCGGAAGCGTAACGCTCTGGGAGCGACGGTCGGGCCGGTTGCTGGCTCGCTCAGCCGGGGTCGGCAGACCCCAACCGCAGTTGCGCTACAGGAGCACGTCGTCCCGCTCGCAGCACCGATTCATCAGCGGTGTAGCCGGGGATCCACACCACACGTCCGTCGTCGGCGACCACGACGGGCCACAGTTCACGGACCGCGCGCGGGACGCCAGCGTCGACGAGCACGTCCTGGAGGCTCTTGGTGCCGCCGGCGGTTGCCACCTCGTCCCCCGGCTCGCGATGCCGGACGCGCAGGCCGCCGACGTCCTCCGGCAACGACAGGACGAGGCGCTCGGCGACCGCACCGGGAGGCAACACTCCCGGCTCCTGGTCGGCCGGTGCAGGAGCCCAGATCCCCGGGAGATCCAGCGCAACCTGGCCCGATCGATCAGCCGAGGGGCCGTCGACCTCGGGGGTCACCGCCCGGATCACCGCACCGGCACAGGGCCAGGCGGTCTCGCCGGGGATCCGCACCGGCGACTCCGGGCTCCGTGGCAAGGTCCGCGGCGCGAACGCGCGCCACCCTCCGGCGGCGGTCACCTCAACAGGCCCGGGAAGTGACGCCGCTGAACCTGGCTCGAGCGAGAGCACCCGGGCCACCGAGACCGCGTCTGGCGGCTCGCCGGTGAACCTCGTGAGGATCGCGCGAACCACACGGCGGGCCAAGGCCGACCCGGCGGCATCGTCGGTGGACAGCACCCGATCCGGCACGGTGTGCACCGGACCGATCGTGCGCACCTGTTCGATCCCTGGCTTCGCGGCAGCGTCCAGCGCGGCGCGATCATCGCGCACGAGCGCGGCTATCCGCACCAGCGCACCGACCGGATCCGGCGCGACCTCCTGCAGCAGCGGTAGCAGGCGGTGCCGCACGATCGAACGGCGGATGGCGGGATCACGGTTGGTCGGATCCTGGACGTGGGGAAGCCCTTCCATCTCGACGAACCGGTGGATGTCGTCCCGTCGCAGCCGCAGGAGCGGACGGACGAGATCGTCGCGGATCGCTTCCATCGCACCCAGCCCGTCCAGGCCGGTCCCCCGCGCCAGCCGGAAGAGCACCGTCTCCGCCTGGTCCTCCGCGGTGTGGCCAAGAGCGATCGCGGTCGCTCGGTACTCGCGCGCGACCTCTCGCAACGCGGCGTAGCGCGCCTCCCTGGCTGCCGCCTCGGTGCCCTGGCCGCTCGAGACCACCTCGACGTCCATCACCCGTACGGGTAGGTCGAGCCACCCACCGTGGAGACGCACCACCTCGGCGTCCTCATGGTCGTCGTCGCGCAGGCCATGCCGCACGTGCACCAGGTGCAGATCGAGGTCGGGACGGGCTTCGGCGGTCAGGTGCGCGAGCGCGGTGGAGTCCGGACCACCCGAACACGCCACCACGACCGTCTCACCGACGTCGAGGTGGTCGAGAACGGCCATGACCTCGGCGACCAGGGCAGCCCGGGGCTGACCGACCGTGAGGGGGCCGAGGCCGTCGTCCATGGGTCAGGCCGACTGGACGCGGTCGAGCCACCCCTGAGGGTCGGACACCTCGCTGGCGCCAGGCAGGTTCTCCGAACTGACGAAGGCGCGGTTCAGCCCGTCGACACCTCCGAGATCGATCACCTCGCGGACGAACTCCTCACCCTCGCGGTACTGACGACGCTTCATCTCGAGGCCGGCGACAGCGGTCAGGACCTTCGAGGTGACGTCGCTGCGGCGGTTGGCCAGGGCTTGGCGGACGCCCTCAGGATCCACGATGAGGTCCGGCGGAGCCGCCGAGAACATCGCCGTGTTGCCGTGGCCCTCGAGCAGACTCATCAGCCCTTGAGCTTCGGAGACCACCTCCACCTGTTCCTCGGTCAGGACCGCCCCGAGCAGTGGCTCGATAGAGCCGGTGTCACGCACCTGTTCCACCAACTCGGGGATGCGGGGAGCTACCTCGGCGAAGGCCAAGCCGCTCTCGACCGGCTGCAAAGGCGCTTTGACGCGACCGGGCCGTTGTTCCGCGATCCCTTGAGCATGCTCGAGTTCGAACACGAGCAACTTAGGGCCACCAACCAGATGCTCGTCGATGCGGGCTTGGTGGTGCTCGACGAACAGGGCAAGCCCCTGGTCGAAGAATCGGTAAGCGAGATGCTGGAGGTCTGGGACAACAAC
>SKNK01000416.1 GCA_007120565.1 Nitriliruptoraceae bacterium
CGAGCCGGACCCGGAAGTCGTCCCAGAGCCCGAACCCACGCCCGAACCGGAGCCCGAGCCGCAGCCCGAACCGGACCCTGAGCCCGAGCCTGCGCCCGTCGGTGAGTCGGCGCTCAAGGGGGTCGACGATCCGCCGGCTACGCCTGCGCAACCGCTCGAGGATGGCGTCGACACCCTCGAGGTCGAGCGGCCGGAGCCTGAGCACTCGACCGTCGATCCTGCGGATCTGTCGCATCTGGACGAGGATCACGAACGGCTCCCTGCCACGTCCGCAGGAGAGCTCGCCGAAGCGGAGAACGAGGAGGATGCGCTGGTGACCACGGCTCGCTTGTCCCGGCTGTTCGACGCGTTGGGCCACGACGAGGACGCCACCCCAGACCAGGGCGACGCCCCGGAGAGCTGAGCGAGCCAGTGTCTGCCCGTACCCGCAGCAGGGCTGCGATCCTCAGCGCCCTCATCGTCGCTGCTGCCCTCCTCGGTGCCTGTGCCGGGGAGGATCGCCAGCCGGACACCGTGACCTGGCGCAACATCACCGTGCAGGTCCCCGACGGGTGGTACGTCTTCGAGGAGGAAGACACCCGCCTGAGCATCTCCAACGCCGACATCGGCCCTGAGTCGATCCACGGTGCCGGTGACCTGCCCGAGTCCGACGTCGTCGCGATGTTCTTCACCTTCGAGCCGGCGACCCAACCGGAGGACTGGCGCCGGTTCGTCGAGCAGCAGGAGGGGACGATGCAGGACGACGAGTCGGTCGTGCTCGGGGAGGAGACCCCGGCGACGCGGTTCGTCTTCGAACACGTCTCCGGCGGTACCCCGCTGCGCGAGTTGGTGGCGGTCATCCCCTCACGCGGGGTCGTCGTGCTGGCGCAACCTGTGCCTTCCCCCGGGCAACAAGATGGCCCCGAGGTCTTCACCGACTACCGCGCGACCTTCGAGCAGGTGCTCGAGACGCTCTCGTTCGGACCGCCGCTGATGGAGTGAGACGCCGGGTCGGTGACGTACTTGGCCCAGGGCTCCTCGTCCGCCGTTGATCAGCTGCCGAACTCGTTGTTCAGCAGCGTTGCGGCCTGCGCCCGGGTGACGTCATCGGCGGAACAGAACCGGTTCGCGCTGCACCCGCGGAGGACGCCACGCTCGGCGAGGGCGCCGACGCTGCCGTCGTGGACCGCCGGGACGTCCGAGAAGGGTGAGGCCACCGGCTCCAGATCGAGGGAGCGAGCGAGCATCGCGGCGAACTGGGCCCGCGTGAGCTGGCGGTTGGGGGAGAAGGTCGTCTCCGTCGTACCGTTGACCACGCCGAGCCGAGCGAGCGCCTCGGCGTACCCGGCCGTCGTCCCCGACACGTCGGTGAACCGGCTGGTGCTGGCCGGGGTGACACCCAGCGCCTTGCCGAGCATGACGACGAAGTCCTTGCGCGGCACCGCAGCGTTCGGGCAGAACTGGGCCACCCCGCAGGCTTCGGTGAAGCCAAGCTCGGTGGCCGCCAGGATCCCGGGGCGATGCACGCTGGTGCTTGCGACGTCACCGAAGACGGTCGTCGAGGGCGGCCGGGGAGTGACGTCGCGCGTGGGGAGACGGAAGTTGTGAGTGACCCAGATCTGGCCGCTGCGGACCTCCACGCCGACGCCGATCTCGGTCACGCGTTCGTTCAAGATGTTCGCTCGGTGACCCTCGGAGGCCATGAACGCGTTGTGGAGGGAACTCACGGTCGAGCCACGGCCGACGTTCTCGGCGACGACCCGCCAGTTGGTGATCTCCTGCGCGAAGTTCGGGTTGTGGTGCAGACGCGACTCTGCGGCCATGCGCACGCTGTGCGATCGAGCGACATCACGCAGATCGTTGCGGACAGACAGCGCCGGTAGGTCCTTCTTGGCACGCTCCACGTTGATCAGGGCGACGAAGTCGGCCTCCCGAGACGAGTCGATCGCGGCGTCCGCTACGGGAGGGTTCGCCAGCGCGGTCAGGGTCGTCGCCAGCATCGCCAGAACGACGGCGAGGAGGAGCCGTGTCCGCCAGGAGTGACGCTCGCCCCGCTGCGTACCGTGATCCCCGGAGCCGTCGAACGCCCGCCAGCCGGAGGCGGAGCGGGTGCTCGGTGGAGTCACGGCAGGTCCTGGGTGGGCGCGTCCGCGACGGCTGAGCGTGCAGGAACCGCTCGCGGGAGGCGGTGGAAGGTCTCGCTCTCCTTATCGGCGCCGACGCTGAGGACTTAACTTTCCGCACTCAACTGTGCGCGTAGAGTGGTGGCCGGTTGCGCGGCTGCTGGTACGGCGCCGCGCGCGTGGTCGTCTCGCGCTGGGTTGGTCGCGCGACATCCGCTCCGGGTACGGAGGGATCCGTGCTCGTACGTGGCACCGCTCTGTGAGGACGCCGCCGCTCGGCGCGTCCCCTCTCGGGGCGGAGCTTCGGCGTGATCGGGAACGACGCGAGGCCTCAGGTGGGCTCGTACGGGCTGTTCTCGCCGGTTCTCGCCGAGGTCGCATGACCCTCCGTGCCAGCACGGATGGATCGCACGGCCCCGTATACCGCGGATCCGGGACCGCGCCGGAGTCTGGCCCGGACGGGAGGAGGCGAAAACATCCAGTTCGATATGGCGACTATGGTTCAGCAAGGTGGCATGTGTGCCGATGTTCCAGAGCGCGGGGTCGTGTGGGTTCGTGCTTTAGGAGTTCGCAGTGATGGATCAAGTTGCGCGTGGGGCTGGAGTGGCGGCTGCTGCGATCAGGGCCGACCGCAGGTGGCGTGTGGGCCGGACCGTTGCCCTGGCCACGGTCCTGGCCCTCGTGCTGACGGTGTTCCCTCCCGCAGGCCAGGTGATCGTCCACGCGCACCCCAAGGTCCTGACCGAAGACCTCGCCGACCTTGCCGAGGTCGACACCCCCGGCGTGAAGATCGCGGAGGTCCGCACCAGCGAGGCAGTGGCGAACGCCACCTCGCGGTCGGAGATCATCGAGACCGAGTTGACCTTCAACATGGTCGGGGTCGTCGCACCTGCGGATGCGACGGCGCTGCGGGCTCGTACCTCCGATGGCGAGACCTGGAGCGCCTGGACCGAGCTCGAGCTGTACGACGACGAGGACGGTCCGGATGAGGGCTCCGAGGAGTACGAGGACGCCGAAGACCGGCTGAACGGTGGCGTCGCGACCGAGCCGCTCTGGGTCGGCGAGGCCACCCTCATCCAGCTCGAGGTGGATGACGCCCACGTCAGTGATCTGGAGACCACCCTCATCGATGCGATGGGGAGCTCCGGCGGGCCGACGGTCCGCATCTACGAGACGCGTCCGGCCAACGAGGCCGACGCCGCCGAGATCGACGTCGTGAGCCGAGCCGCCTGGGGCGCAGATGAGTCCCTACGCAACGGCAGCCCCCGGTACGCCCGCGACGTGCACATGGGCGTCGTCCACCACACCGCCCACTCGCCCAACCTGTCGGTGGCCAACGGCTACAGCCGAGCGGAGGCGCCGGCGATCATGCGGTCGATGTACCACTACCACACCCAGCGCCTCGGATGGTCCGACCTGGGCTACAACGTGGTGATCGACCGGTTCGGCACGATCTACGAGGGCCGCGCCGGCGGCTTCGAACGCTCGGTGATCGGTGCTCACGCCTCCGGGTTCAACACCGGCTCCTTCGGGGTCTCGGTCATGGGCAACTTCCTCGAGACCCAGGCGCCGGCCGCTGCGTTGGCCTCCCTCGAGAAGGTGATCGGGATCAAGTCGGCCATCCACGGGATCGATCCCGAGGGCTGGACCAACGAGATGAGTGGCAGCACCTGGCGGCCCACG
>SKNK01000330.1 GCA_007120565.1 Nitriliruptoraceae bacterium
GGCGACACGCCCCAGCGATGGATGGCTACGAGCCGATCCCTGCGGGTTCGGAGTTCACCTACGAGGTCGTTGCCGAGCCCTTCGGTCTCCATCCGTACCACTGCCACACCGCTCCGCTCGACGAGCACGTCAGCCGTGGCCTCTACGGTGCGATGATCGTCGATCCCGTGCAGGGCCGCCCGGATGCCCACGAGTTCGTCCTCGTGTTGGGAGGTTGGGACGTCGACGGCGACGGACGCAACGAACTGGTCTGCTGGAACGGGGTCGCGGGGCAGTACCACCGCTTCCCGATCAAGGTGCCGGTCGGGGAACTCGTGCGTGTCTACCTGTTGAACATGCTCGAGCACGAGCCCATCGGTTCGTTCCACCTCCACGCCCAGACCTTCGACGTTTTCCGATCGGGGACGTCGCTGGAGCCTCACGAGCACACCGACACGGTCTCGATGGGCCAGGGCGAGCGGGCGGTTCTGGAGTTCACCCTGCCCGAGCCGGGCCGGTACATGTTCCACCCCCACCAACATCATCTGGCCGACCGCGGTGCGATGGGCTGGTTCGCGGCCATCTGACGTGCGCGGGACCTCTGGTCACGATGCGCCGCTCCTCGTAGGCTCACGCGATGGACACCGCCAGGCTCATCGCCGCCGTCTGCTCCGAGTCGCAGCGCTTCACGGCAGCCTTACAGGGTGCTGAGCTGGGGCGGACGGTCCCGACGTGTCCTGACTGGAACGGTTACGACCTCGCGTGGCATCTGGCCGAGGTGCAGCTGTTCTGGGGTGCGGTGGTCGAGCGGCTCATCGAGGATCCCGCCCAGGAGTACGACCAACCGGAGCGGCCACCGGATGACGAGGTCCTCGACCTCGGCCGTGCTATCTCCGCCGAACTGGTCGCGGGGCTCGACATCACGACCCCCGAGGTGGAGTTCGCTGCCGACGGCGTCGACGAGGTCCTCAGCGTGATGTTCGGCGGGCTGCCGGCATGGGCGACCTTCATCCCCGACGGCGAGGCGCTCACCCTCGTCGCGACCGATGCGGACCAGCGCTGGACGGTCGAGTTCGGGCGCTTCGGAGGGCAGAGCCCTGCCAGTGGGCGCACGTACGACCTGGACGACGCCCGAGTCGTCGAGGTGCGCCCGACCCAGACGACCATCTCCGGGCGAGCCTGGGATCTCGACCGCTGGCTCTGGGGCCGTGTGGATGAGGGCTCGCTCCGGATCGACGGCGAGGTCTCATTGGCTGGCCGGCTGCGTGCCGTAGCCGCCGAGTCGACCCAGTGACGGACCAGGTCTGGCGATCAGGGTTCTAGTGGGGATCGCCCTGGTCGTGGCTGAGTTCCCGGCGCATGCGGACGTTGTACGGCTGGAACCCGAGGCTGGCGAAGAACCTCTGCGCGGTCTCGTTGAACGCCCAGTGGTCCAGGGCGAGGCGGGAGATGCCTCGCCGTCGCGCCTCCGTCTCCACAGCTGCCATCAGTGAGTTCCCCACTCCCTGCTCGCGAGCGCTCGGCGCCACCGACACGTGGTGGATGTAGAACGTGCGGGTAGCTCGGGTGAAGGGGGTCTCCGGACGCTGATGATCCTCTGCCAACACGTAGCCGATCGCCTGCCCCGCGGCGTCCACCGCCACGAACACCACATGCTCGTCGCCGACGAACAGGGACACGAAGAACTCTCGCGTGTCCGCAGGGTCGACGTCGTGGAAGTCGCCGGGTTCTGCCTCGACATGGAGGGCATGAACGTGCTGGTTCAGTTGGGCGAGGGACGACGAATCGTTGATGGTGGCACGCCGGACCTGCCATCGTTGGTCGAGAGTCATCGTCGTTCTCCAAGGTGGGATCGGCACGACCCGCCAGCGACCACATGGGTCCTTCAGACGGCGGACGTCCGAAGGATGCCGCATCCGGATGCTCTTGCGGTCGAACCATCCCGATCACGGTGCGTCGACGCCGCCGGTCGGGGCACCGAGGACCGGGCGGAGGAGCCGGCCGCCGCCGATGCGCCGTGCCTAGCCCCCCCCGAAACGCGTCGGCGAAGGCAGCCGGCTCACCCGTCGCGAAGACTCCTGATGCGCTCGATGCATCGCTGGACGTCGGAGTGCCGGACCGGATCAGTGATCCGCGCGAGGCACATTCCGAGCCGGTCCGGCCCGTGGAGGAGCTTGGGTTGTGGCTGTCCTCCCGACCCGTCGTGCGGAACCCGTGAGGGTGGTCTTGGGCAGGCGCAGCTTCCTGGTTGCTGGCACCGTGTCGATGGTCAGGCCGGATCGTCGGTGGATCCAACGATGCAGCCCGCTACGTCGATCGTCCGAGAAGCCGTACACGTGCCAGCCGTCCCGGTCCTTCGCCCCGTGATCTGTGCGGCAGACGTGGGCGAGGTTGACGATGTCGGTTGGCCCGCCGACGCCGCGGCCATCGGCCGCGTGGGGATCGAGTGCCCACGGGTCGGCGTGATCGAGATCGCAGAGGCGGGCCGCGGTCAGGCAGTTGGGCGCGCGGCAGGTCTGATCGCGCGCCAGGGTCGCGTCGCGGAGCCAGCCCGGGGGCCGGTAGGAACGGCGACCGACGCCGAGCACCTGTCCCGTCTCCTCCAGCACGATCGTCCTCAGGTGCACGCCGGCCTTGTCGACCAGCCGACGGGCGGTATCAGCGGCGAGCTTCAGGCGGCCGCCGGTCAGCGTCGTCAGCAGTTCGCCGGGTTCGTTCGAGAGTCCGACCAGCGTCTCGTAGGACATCGTGAGGAGCAGCTTGGGAGCGGTGACGCCGGCGGGGGAGCTGAGGTCCTCCCTCTGCGGGGTGTCGAGTCCCTGCGTCGGCTGGGCGCTGGCCGTGTCCGATCTTGGCTCACCGAGTTGCCCCGCCTGCTGCGGGCAGCCGTGCCCCGTGGCTGCCGTCCGCCCCGGCTGAGAGCCGGAGAACAGCGAGGTCTCCGCCATGGCGATCAGCGCGTCCATCCGCCGGCGACCCTGTGCCATGGCTCGTTCGCGTCGTCGCTCGTCTGCTGTGGCGTCCTGCCCGACCTGGTCGCGGTTCCTACCAGTAGGTGGGGGTGTTCCGGCGTCGAGTGCCTCGCTCAGGACCGCGAGCCCGTAGGCGTCTGCCTCGCCGTAGATGCTGCCACCGGTCCCGTCCAGCCGTGGCTGGATGGCGAGGAACCGATCACGGACCTCTCGCGCGGCTTCTTTGGCGTCGGGCTTGTCCTCGACCGATGAGACGGCGCGCGAGACGACGTGGATCAGCGCGTCCGGCTCGGCCTCGGTGAGGGACTCGATCTCTGGACCGAGCGCGTCATCCACCGCGGACATCAGGTGCTGGGGCAGCTTCGCGCACGCGCAGACGACGGAACGCACCTGTGCCCAGGAGACCTTGCCCGCATCGAAGGCATCGGCGAGGCTGGGGAGCTTCGTCCGTAGTTCTGCCGTCGTGGTGAGCATCCGGCGATCGGCGCGTGTCCGCCGACCAGCCGCAGAGAGCCAGACCTCCACCGGTAGGCCGGTCTGTTCCTCGATGTCGCCCGTGTGCTGCGCGTGCTCCAGCAGCGCCGTGGCCTTGGCGGTCAACCGGTCGATCTGACGGAGGGTGTCGATGACCTCGACGAGCAGGTCGCAGGAGGCTGCGGGTCCGTCAACGAGTGGGTCAGGCAGCCATCCCGAACGCCCACGACCACGCTCCAGACCGCCCTCGAACGAGGACGACCCCGACGGCGGGATGGGAGGCTGGAAGGTTGCGGTCATGGATCGAGTATGGCAGCCACCTGTGACACCGAACCGGTGGATCTGCGA
>SKNK01000275.1 GCA_007120565.1 Nitriliruptoraceae bacterium
AGGACCCCATCGATGCCGAGGTAGCGCTGGTCACGGCGGCCCTGTACCCGCACGTCACGATCTCGGAGTCCCAGTTGCAGGCGGAGGTCCGCACGTGGCCAGCGGAGCGGCGCGCCGAGGTGCTCCGTGCGTACATCGGGGACCGCGCCAACCGCCGCCACAAGCCTGGGCGTGGGTTCGAGCGGGTCTGGTACCGATTCGATGTGCTGGGCGACTACGGCGGCTTCCGCGACCTGCAGCGGCACCGCATGCTCACGATCGAGTGGCAGGATCTCACGACCCGCCACGGGTACGAGACCCCACCCGAACTCGAGGAAGCCGGGGTTGCCGATCGGTGGCATGAGGCGCTGGAGCGCTCGGCCGACCTCTACGAGCGGTTGCTGCCCGATCATCCAGCCCAGGCCCAGTACGCGGTGTGCTTCGCCTATCGGGTCCGGTACGTGATGCAGATGAACGCGCGTGCCGCCATGCAGATGCTGGAGCTGCGGTCGACGCCCCAGGGGCATCCGCAGTACCGCAAGGTCGTCCAGGAGATGCATCGCCTGATCCGCGACGAGGCCGGCCACACCGCCGTGGCCGACGCGATGCGCCACGTCGATCACGGAGAGAACGAACTCGAGCGGCTCGAGTCCGAGCGAGCGGCTGAGCGGCGTCGTGAACTGCGGGCCGCGGCCGCCGACGTGGAGGGACAGCCATGAACGCGCGGGTGCGATCGGTGCTACTCGGGCTCGGGCTGGGCGTGGCCCCGATCCTGCTCCTCGACCTTGCGGCAACCCTGCGCGGCAGCGTCCTCACCGACCCGGCTGCGACCAGTTTCTGGTGGGTGGTGGCCTGTTACGCGGGCACCGGAGTGCTCAGCGCGTTCGGGCTGATGGCCGGTGCGCGGGACCGGCTGCTGGCCGCAGTGGCCATCACGGTCCTCCTGGTCGGTGTGCTGCCGTGGACCCCGGTCACCGGCCTGCGCTGGGTCAGCAACATCCCGCTCGTGCCCTTCGGCAGCGGCGGGTTCGACGCGATCGCGGTCGGTTTCGCGCTCGTCGGGGCGTACGCCTACGTCCTGGTTCGTGGTAGCCGTACCTGACCGCTCGCCGCGGTCATTCGACGTCGATGGTGACCCGGTCGATCACCGTCGGGGCGAACGGGGTGCCGTCTCCGCGGACGAACTCGACCGCGATGGTGCGTTCGCCGGCGGTGACGGGGACACCGAACTCGACCCGGGAGCAGGGCTCGGCGACGGTGCAGCCGTCCCAGGCCACGTCGATCCGGTCCCCATCGACGAAGACCGCGAGCGAACCTGCCTCCTCGGGGTCGAGGGTCAGATCCTGGAGGTCGGAGACGACCGGGCCGACGCTGCCACCGGTGACCTCGACCTCGACACGGATCTCGCCGGCCTCGACGGTCTCGCCATCCTCAGGGGTCAGGACCGCTACCTCGCTGTCGTCGCGCAGGGGGAGCATGTCGTGCGGGGGGTGCAGGGCGATCGTGAGAGGCTGGTAGAGGAAGAAGATGCTCACCGCCGCCAGCGTGGCCGCCCCCAAGGTCAGTGGTGAGACGGGGGTCAGGTCGAGTGGCGTCAGGGCCGCAAGCAGCAGCGCGAGAAGTGCGACGACACCGAGCGGGATCCCCCAACCGATCGCGTCCGACAGCCACGTGTGCGCAAGCGGACCGAGCGAGGCCAGGATGGCGGATCCGGCCAGGGGAACGAGCAGGTCGGCGGGCTCGTACATCGGTAGCCGGCCCGCCGCGGCCAGGCCAACGCAGAGGGTCAGCGCGACCGCGGCCACGACGACGGCGGCCTGCCAGGTCGATCCCGGGCCGGCGTGGGCGAGCAGGGGGATCACGATGGCGCCGTGCCCTCCGCCGGGATCCCTGCCTGGACGTCCAGCCGGGTCACCGGGATGCCGAGCCCGCGGATCCGCTCCACGACCGGGACGTGTTCCGGATGGACGCGGTAGGCCTCCAGATCCTCGTAACTGGCGAACAGCGACAGCAGGCCGGTGATCCCCGGGGTGTCGAGATCGCGCGCCACCTCGAGCCAGGAGACCACGTCCAGACGGCCCAGGGCCGCGAGGTCGCGTTCGATCTCGGCGCGTGTTGGCGCGTCGAGCGAGGACAGGTCGAAACGGACGATGTGCCAGATCACAGCAACTCCGAGGATCGACGTAGCGTCGGGGCGAGGACAGAACGGGGTCGGATGGTCGGCACTTGCCTCTATCTCGGCGGCACCGCACCGTTAGGATAGGTCGTTACAAGCTGTCCCATCCGACGCCAGGCGGTGGTAGCGATGACCAACGAACCGACGTGGAACGAGCCGCCCGAGGGCGTGGGGCGGGTCGTGACCGCGATGATCACCCCGTTCCGTGAGGACCTGAGCGTCGACCTCGAGGGTGCCGCGAAGTTGGCGGACTACCTCGTCAGCAACGGATCTGACACGGTGCTGGTCAACGGCACGACGGGGGAGTCCCCGACCCTCGAGGGCGAAGAGGTCCGCGCACTGTTCCGAGCGGTTCGCGAGGGGGTCGGCGATCGCGGCACCGTGATCGTCGGGACCGGATCCCCTGACACCGCCAAGACCCTGAAGGCGACCGAGCGAGCCGAGGAAGAGGGCGCCGACGCGGTGCTGGTGGTCACCCCGTACTACAACCGGCCGAGCCAGCGCATGCTGGTCAACTACTACAAGACGGTCGCCGCCTCCACGTCGCTGCCGGTGGTGCTCTACGACGTGCCGGGACGTACCGGGTGCACGATCGACGTCGCGACGCACGTCGAACTCGCCGAGGTCAACAACATCGTCGGGGTCAAGGACGCGACCGGCAACATCGGCAAGGCAGGCGACATCCTGGCCGCGACACGCGGCACCGATGGTGGCTTCGTCCTGTGGTCCGGCTCCGACGAGATGAACCTGCCCCTGTTGGCCGTCGGTGCGGTCGGCGTGGTATCGGTCAGCGCGCACCTGGTCGGTCCTGAGATCGCGGCGATGGTCGATGCGCTGCCCGGAGATACCGCGTTGGCCGGCGATCTGCACGTACGGTGCATGCCCTTGCATCGCAGCTTGTTCCAGGAGACGTCCCCCGCTCCGCTGAAGGGAGCGCTCAACGCCCTCGGGCTGCCCGCGGGTCGCCTGCGGCCACCGCTGATGGATGCACTCCCAGACACCGTGGCTGATGTGCTCGCGGCGCTCGAACCGATCGAGGCTTCTAGATGATGGCTCGCACGCGCAACCCCAGTTCCAAGCAAGGCTCCCCACCGGTCCGTGTCAGCTTCCTCGGGGGCTTGGGCGAGATCGGGCGCAACATGGCGACCGTCGAGGTCGATGGGCGTATCGCCATCATCGACGTCGGGGTGCTCTTCCCGGATGCGGAGCACCTGGGGGTAGACCTGATCCTGCCGGACTGGTCGTGGCTGATGGAGCGCAGTGATGACATCCACTGCGTCCTGCTCACCCACGGCCACCTCGATCACATCGGTGCGCTGCCGTACCTGCTGCGCGATCTCGACCGGTCCCTGAAGGTCTACGGCACGCGACTGACGCTGGCGTTCGTCGAGGCGGTCCTGGAGGAGTGGCCGGATCTGCCCCGACCGGAGTTCGTCGAGGTCGAGCCGGGTGACGTCATCGAGGACGCGCCCTTCGCCTTCGAGGCGGTCCAGGTCAGCCACTCGATCCCCGATGGTGTCGCCTACGCGCTGCGGACCCCGCACGGCATGATCGTGCACACCGGGGACTTCAAGCTCGATCAGAGCCCGATCGATGGCCGGCCGA
>SKNK01000214.1 GCA_007120565.1 Nitriliruptoraceae bacterium
AGCTCAAGCGCGATCTCAAGGAGTTCGCGCGGATCCGTGCGACCAAGTCTGCGGAACGAGAACGCAACCGGACCCAGACGGTCGCGCTGGTTGGCTACACCAACGCAGGGAAGTCCTCACTTCTCAACCAACTGACGGGTGCGGACGTGTTGGTCGAGGACAAGCTGTTCGCCACGTTGGATGCGACCGTGCGACGCTTGCCTCTCGAGGACGGCAGGAACGTGGTTCTGACCGACACGGTCGGGTTCGTCGCCAAGCTGCCGCACGGGCTCGTCGAAGCTTTCACCTCGACGCTGGAGCAGTCGGCAGACGCTGATCTGCTCGTGCACGTGGTGGACGCGTCACACCCGGAAGCCGAAGCCCAGATCCTCGCGGTGCAGGAGGTGCTCGAGGAGATCGGCGCGGACCAGGTCCCGCAGCAGTTGGTGTTCAACAAGATCGATCAGGCGGACCCCGATGTCCTCCAAGGGCTGGTTCGTCAGGTCACGCGTGACAACCACGCGGAGCCGGTTCTGGTCTCGGCTTGGACGGGTGAGGGACTCGACACCATGGTCGAGCGCATCGGCAACCGCCTGCCGGGACAGCGGTACCGGGTGGCGGCACAGGTCCCGTACGGACGTCAGGACCTGGTCGCCCTCGCCCATCGGCGCGGCCAGGTGCTCGACGAGGACCACGGTGCGACCGGGACCCGGTTGGTCGCCGACCTCGATCGGGATGTTGCGCTCGCTCTGCGGGACTACCTCGAGGAGGACCCGTTCGCGGCAGAACCCGAACCGTGGGAGGCAGGGACGTCGGATCGAAGCAGGTCGCACCCGCAGAGATGCTCGGGTGACGCTGCGCCCGGCGACACCTCGCCCGGCGTGGAGAAGTCCACCGAGGAGTGAACGCCCCGTCCGACGAGTGGCCGACCCATCACCGCGAGGTGCTGAGCCGCAGGTCAGTCGGGGAGTGATCGCCGGAAGTTCTGGGTGATCCAGACGTTGCCGTCCTCGTCGACGAACACGCCGATCCCGATCTGGTCGACGCCGTCGTCGAGGAGGTTCGCGCGGTGGCCGGGCGAGTTCAGCAACGCCTCGTGCAGTTCATCGGTGATCCGCAGCACCGGGTCGCCCGGACGCCACAGCCGATGGGGTTCGCTCCAGGCCACGTTCTCGGTGGTGATCTGCCAGCAGCAGATCTCCTCGGCGAAGGTGGGGTTGTGGCGCATGTCCCGGTCGGCGGCCATCTCTGCTGACCAGCGTTCGGCGACCTGGGCGATGTCCTCGGCGGGTTCGAGAGGGAGCAACCCCTCGCCGGCCCGGACCTCGTTGACCAGGTCGAGCATGTGGTCCGCGGCGACACGGTTCGACCCGACCTCGCTCGGGGCTGCTTGGGTCGTCAGCAACGCGAAGACCAGGACGGCGCTCAGTGCGCCGACCGCGTAGGCCAAGAACCGATCGAAGGACACGACACCTCGTCTGCCAGATCGTCGTCGGTGACTCATCGACCCATCAGGGCGCGGACTTCAGCGGCAGGATACGCACAGCGCCCACTCGGCAGCAGGAACGTGGCGTGGTTCAGCGCACCGAGCGAAGCACGGTGACGACCTTGCCCATGACCGTGGCGTCTTGTTCGGAGGTCACGGGGATGGGCTCGAAGCGCTCGTTCGCGGGGTCGAGGAAGACCTCGCCGGCCTTGGTCCGGCGGAAGAACTTGACCGTGGCTTCGCCGTCGATCAGGACCGCGCACATCTCGCCCTGTTCGACGTTCGGCTGCTCGCGGACGACCACGAGGTCACCGTCCAGGACCCCGGCCTCGATCATCGATTCGCCACGCACCTTGAGCATGAACAGCTGACCGTCACCGACCAGATCCTTCGGCAGGGCGAACATGGACTCGACGTGCTCCTCCGCGAGGATCGGGCCACCGGCGGCGATCTCACCGACGAGGGGGACATTGCGTGAACTTCCCGGCCGCATCTCCAGCGAGGTCTCTGGGTCACGGCCCATCTCCAGGGCCCGCGGCTTGGTCGGATCCCGACGCAGGTAGCCCTTGGACTCCAGGGTCTCCAGCTGTGCGTGGACCGACGAGGGGGAACGCAACCCCACGGCATCCCCGATCTCACGCACCGATGGGGGATAGCCGTGCCCCTGGACGTGATCGTGGATCATCTCGAGGATGGCCCGCTGGCGCGGGGTCAGGTCGGCAGCAGCCCCGGCGGGAGCGTCGCCCGTTGCTGCATCTGCGCCGGCCGGGGTGGGTTCGATCGGGGTCACGGTGACTGCCTCCGCATCGTCGGTGGTACGCCGCTGGTGCGTCGCTGGCCCGGCTCAGCCGAACCCGCGTTCGGGTCGACGATAGCACCGCGATCGCCGCGATGCGAACATCCGTTCGTCAGAACATCTGTTCGTTCTTGCCCTTGACGCCCGAACGTGCGTTCGCTTCACTAGGGGAACAAGCGTTCGGGTGCTCCAGAGCCCCGTTCGGCTGCACGGGCCAGACCGATCCCCCCGGCACCGCCCCGCAGACGTGTCACACCCCCCTCGTAGTGTCGGTTCAGAGCCTGAACATCAGACCCCCGTTCCCAGGAGCCCACCGTGAGCATCGTCGCCCTCGAGGCAACCCCGGACGCTCGGCCGTCAGCGCTCCCGCGTCCGGCCCACGGCGCCGACGGCGGCGACCACGGCCGTCCTGGCCGACACCTGCGACTCGTGTCCCCACCCCCGACGAGGGCCTCCTCGTGGCGCCGCCGTGCAGGGGCACTGCTGCTGATGCTGGTCGTGGTCGCGATGCTCATCGCCGCGGTGGGACAGATCGGTGCGTCGGCAGATCTCGAGGATCGGGTGGCCGGTCACGTCGTGATCGAGCCCGGGGAGACCCTGTGGGACGTCGCGGCGGCCACCGCACCTGAAGGGATGGACACGCGGGCGCAACTGGCTGCTATCGAGGAGCTCAACGGCATCCGCGCGTCCGACGTCGACGCTTGGACGGTGGTGCTGCTCCCGGCTCGCTGACGTACCGTTCGTTGAGGCTGTCCGCGGAGCGTGCGGAAGCTCTCGAAGGCGGCTACGGAGCGCCCCGTGGCGATAGGCGCCGGTTCTGCTATCGACGCTCCGCGAGCTTGCGCTGCGAACCCTTCTTCGGCCGCAAGGGGAGTCGATGACGCCAGCGCCCGTCGTGGGCGTGCATGGCGGCAGCTACCGCGGGGGCCGTCGGGATGGAGCCGATCTCACCGAGCCCCTTGATCCCGTACGGCGCGTCGGGTTGCGGGCACTCGATCAGGATCGTCTCGATCGACGGGATGTCCTTGGCACGCAGGATCCCCAGGGACGAAAGCGTCAGGTTCATCGGCCGGGCAGCAACATCGGTGGGGAAGTCCTCGGATAGCGCGTAGCCAAGGCCCATGTGGACCGACCCTTCGATCTGTCCCCGGCACAGCATCGGGTTGACCGCGCGCCCGACGTCGTGTGCGGCGACGACGTGATCGACCGCGCCATCGTCATCGAGGATCACGAGGTGGCAGGCGTACCCGAAGGTCGAGTGGATGACCGGATGGTCCGATCCCTCACTGAGCGGGTCGGTCCAGTCGACGAGGTAGCTGCCCTCGTACTCGACGTCGGCTACCAAGCCGGCCTCGCGGGCCGTGATGCACGCGTCTCGGATCGCCCCGGCGCCGAGCAGCGTTCCCCGTGATCCGGTCGTCTGCCCGGCCCCGAGCTCCCGTGAGGTGTCGACGAGCACACGGACCCGATCGCTCGATACCCCGAGCTCCTCGGCCA
>SKNK01000011.1 GCA_007120565.1 Nitriliruptoraceae bacterium
CGCTGCGCCCACTGCTTCAACGCCATCAAGAACGAGTACCCCGACTTCGACGGCCACTTCGAGGTGGTCCACCACAGCGAGCTGCTCACCAAGCTGCTCCGTGATGGCCGCCTGGTCGCGACCAACCAGCTCGACCAGTCCATCACCTACCACGACCCCTGCTACCTCGGCCGTCACAACGACGTCTACGACGACCCCCGCGAGGTCATCGGCGCCGTCCCGGGTATCGATGCACGGGAGATGCCGAGGTCGCGGTCAGCCGGCTTCTGCTGCGGCGCCGGTGGTGCCCGCATGTGGATGGAGGAGACGATCGGCGAGCGGGTCAACAACAACCGTGTCGACGAAGCGGTGGAGACCGGGGCGGACATCGTCGCAACGGGCTGCCCGTTCTGCGTGACGATGCTCTCCGACGGCATCGCCGAGAAGGTCGGCACGGGCGAGATCGCCGAAGGCAGCCTCGAGGTGCTCGACATCGCCGAGGTCCTCACCCGTGGCCGCGTCAACGCCAACGGCAACGGCTCAGGCAACGGCGAGGCAGCAGGCAGCGACGCCGAGGCAGCAGGAGCCGCGACCGAGGGCGCGACCGACCACTAGCGGGACCGGAGCTCACCACGCCGTCCCGCGCCATCCCCGTCGGTCCGTGCGCTACGGCAGGCTCATCCCTGCACAGGTGAGTTCGCCGACCCCGGGGATGTTGTCACCCTCGGGGATGACCGCCATCTCGTCCGCGGCGAACTGCAACTCGCCGGCATCCGGCCAGTGGTAGGAGAACCGGGTCCAGTCGTAGCCCCCATCCGACGACTGTTGCGCACTGGTCACGGTGAGCGCGGGAACCCCGCCTACCTCGGCGCACCCGAGGCCGGACGACTGCCCAACGGTCCCGCCGATCGGGAACATCCGGGGGGCGGTGTGGTCCGGGATCGTGACGGGAAGCAGGGCACAGGGGTCGTCGTCCCAGTCATGCAGGGCGAACAACGAGACGCCGAAGCCTGATGCGCCGGACCCTTCCAGCACGAACGCCACCTCGCGATCTCCACCCAGAGCGGCCGCGCCAAGCGGCATGACGGGATACAGGTCGACGGCGGCCTCCAGCTCACGTTCCACGATGTATCCCGAGGCGGCAACGATCCGTAGCGTGAAGATCGGCGAGTCCCCGAGGTCGAGCGCGTAGGTGATGAGTTCGTCGGGCTGGCCGTCGCCGGTGAGATCTCCCGTCGCGGTCTGAACGTGCTCGGCCTCAGCAGGCAGGTCGGCGCTGAGCATCGTGTCGTCACCCGTGCAGGGTGCTGCGGCGCGGCCCGCTGGCCCCTCGCCGGCCTGGTCGTCGACCCCGCCCTCACGTGGCGCTTCCGGCGACGGATCCTCGGTTCGCCCGGGCGCCGCCTCAACCGGCTCCTCCTCGGACTCCTCGACTTCTGGTGCCGGTGGACCTTGCTCGACACCGTTGGCCGCATCCGGATCCTCCGCTGCCGCCACCTCGTCGGAGGTCTCGTCCGGGTCGGAGGCCCCGAACAGGCGGTCAAGTGGTTCGCATGCGCTCACGAACACGAGACCTGCCGCCACAGCGAGCGCAGCACGACGATGTAGTGCCCTCATGATCTGCCCCTGTTCCACTGATCCCGGCACCGATCGGGCCGGGTGGCGTACCCCTACGCCGTGGAGACCCTACTCGCTTCGGTGGGTGAGTCGCGCCCGGTCAGGCCGTGTCGGGAACCTCATCCGGGACCGACCTCAAGGGAGACCACGCCGGGGCACGGTCCTCCATCCTGCGCCGCACCGCCTCGAAGAGTTCCGAACTGAAGACCGAGATCCCTCCCTCGCTGGTCTTCGCCTGGTACATGGCGAGGTCGGCTTCGCTCAGGGCTCGGTCGGCGTCGTGTTCGCGGCTCAGCAGGGTGATCCCGAGGCTCACCCCCGGCGTCACCAACCGATCGACGACCTGGAGCGGTTCGACGACCCGAGCACGGATCCGCTCCGCGATCGCCACCACGGCGTCGACATCCGACGCATCCTCGAGGAGCACCGCGAACTCGTCACCGCCGAGCCGACTCGGCGTGTCCGATGGCCGTAGGCACGACGTGATGCGTTGGGCGACCGCCCGCAGGACGTCGTCGCCCGCCTGGTGGCCCAGCGTGTCGTTCAGCGTCTTGAAGTCGTCGAGGTCAGCGAACAACACCGCCCCGAGGACGCGCTCATCGCGGCGACCCCGCTGCAGATGATGCTCAACGCGGTCGGTGAACATCCGCCGGTTCGCCAGATCGGTGAGGGGGTCGCGGAAGGCGAGCCGCTCGAGTTCGTCGCGCAGCCGCTTCTCTTCGGTGATGTCCTGGAGCAGACCGATCGCGTGGGAGGGCTCGCCGTCTCCTTCACGAAGCAAGGAGACCAACAGCCGCCCCCATACGACGTGGCCTTCCTTGTGGATGAATCGCTTGTCCATCTCGAAGGACTCGCGCTCACCCGCCATGAGTTCGTCGAACAGCTGCTCGTTGCGTGCCATGTCATCGGGGTGGGTGAACACCTCGAACGGCAGCACGGCCAACTCATCGGGGCTGTAGCCCAGCATCTTGGACAGAGCGTCGTTGGTGAGCGACGCACGTCCCTCACGATCGACGATGCCGATCCCGATCGGGGCGAGGCGCACGATCTCCTTGAGCCGATCGAGGGTCGCGAGGTCGCGGGGTGCTGCCGAGGCATCGTCATGCCCAGCAGACCCCTCGGGACCCTCGACGCTCATGGTTCCCCTCGCTCGGATCGTCGGCTTCGCCGCATCACGGTCTGCTCCGTGGCCCCGGCTGTCGGCGACGGCCCGGCTGGGCTTCGTTCACGCGGACTTGGCCCACACTCCGGATATCGGCCATGTAGCCGCCTTCTTGAGTGGGCACCCACCGCCTCCTCATCGCACATCCCCTTCCACCTCCAGACTGCCGTCGGCTAGGCGCCGCTGGAGAGTGGCGCCGCCGGAGTACGGGGGAGCCTCCAGCGGCGCCACGACCGGGCGGACGAGCTGCCCGGCGAGCCGATCGGAGCGACAGCTGGAGTCCTCGTTCCACTACGCCCCAGGTTCAGCGGTCCATCTGCCTCATCTCACCGCCCCCGCGTGTACGCGCACTGTGACGCCTCCCGGGTACGCCGACCACCCACCAGGTACTCATCCGGCAAGGCGGCGGGCGCACGCCGTCGAGCGGCAACCGCTCCCTACCTCCGGCGACCATCGCCGACCCCCGTGGGCGACGCGGGAGGCGACGACCCCGGCGGTAGGCTCGGTCCGATGGAGAACGAGAACACGTCGTCGACGGGGCCGCGCACGGACGTGGCTGACTCGTCGGAGACCACCGAGCCTGAGCACGAGGACCGCGCCGACCGACTCGCCGAGCGGATCGCGATCCCCGTGTTGATCGCCGCCCTGGCCTCCGTGCCTGCGGTGTTCCTCACCCTGTTCGATGACCCGTACCAGACCGTTGGCGAAGGCCTCAACACCCTCTCCGGTGGGGTGTTGATCGCCGAGACGGTCGTACTCTTGGCTGTCTCTGAGAACCGCTGGGCCTGGGTCAAGCGCAACAAGTGGCTCGTGCTGCTGGCGGCAGCGATCATCCCGGCCATCGTGTTCGCGGTGGGCCCCGTGCAACTGCTCCGCCTGCTGCGGATCGCTGGAGCGCTCCGGATCATCCGGGTCAAGCGCATCTTCAAGGCCGGCAAGATCGTGCAGGAGCGGGCCGGCCTCAACAAGAGGTGGGAA
>SKNK01000018.1 GCA_007120565.1 Nitriliruptoraceae bacterium
CACCGCTCGCGAGCCACTCCTCAGCCAGCTCACCAGCGCCTGTTTGCCGAAGGCGAGGGCCAGCGTGACCACCAGCAACAGCGCGGCCATCCCCGCGCCGTAGACGAGGAACGTGGCGACCCCGGCGAGGAGGCCGAGCTGCGGGATCGTGCCCGCGACCACCACCAGGAACACCGGCAGCGTGCACGACAGCGACGCGACGGCGTACGAGACCCCGAACCAGAACACCCCCCGCAGTCCCCGTCCCGAAGGTGCACGTGCGGCCTTCGGCAGGGCGACACGCAGCTCACGTCCGGCGAGCATCGCCATCCCCAGCGCGATCACCCCGATCCCGACGAGCATCGCGATCCATGGCATCGCCCCGACCACGGCCTGGACCCCGAGCGTGATCAGGATGCCTGCCAGGCCGAACACCGTCAGGAAGCCAGCCGACACGACACCGCCGATCTTGAGCGCCTGGGCCCCGCGGCGAGCCGCGCCCCCCGAAGCGTCGTCCTCGAGGCCCATGAAGTAGGAGAGGTAGGCGGGCAGCATCGCGAAACCACACGGATTGAGCGTGGCGACCAGCCCGGCCGTGAAGGCGAACGCGAACGGGATCTCCATCACGAGCCCCCGCTGTCGGCGCCGAGGTGCTCGTCGATCAGTTCCTGCAACCGCTCCTCGCTGAGGATGCCCGCGTGCCGGTGCACAACCGCCCCGGCGGCGTTGACGAAGTAGGTGCTCGGCATCGCGATCACCTCGAAATCGCGGAACAGCTCTCCGTCGGGGTCGAGGCCCAGGTCGTAGGTCACACCCGTCTGCTCGACGAGGCGCTCGGCCTGGGCCAGGTCGTCCTGGGTGTTCAGACCGATGAACCGCACCTCGTCTCGGCGATCGAGATGGACCTGTTCGAACTCGGGCATCTCGGCGATGCAGGGCGGGCACCACGAGGCCCAGAAGTTCACCACCAACGGCTCGCCCTCGAACGCCCGCAGGCTCGTCTGTTCGCCGTCGAAGGTCTCGAAGCTTCGGTCGGTCACCGGTGGTCCCGCTTCCGCGCCGCCACCATCCTCACCCGAGCCGCAGGCTGCCAGGCCGAGCGCGAGGATGGTCGCGATCAGCAGGCTGCGTGATCTGGACATGAGAACCTCGTGGCCGTTGCCGTGCAGGGTTCGAGGTAGGGAACCCACCAGTGGTTGCGAGCATTCCCCACCGGTGTTGGCAGCTCCGACGTTCGATCGACCTAGCCTTGGCCGCCAGCCGGCAGCAGTGCACCGCCGCGTGCGTTCCAGTCGACGAGCGATCCGTCGTACATGCGCACCTGTTCGAGCCCGAGTAGCCGCGCCGCGAAGTAGTTGATGCTCGCCATGTAGCCGGATCCGCAGAACGAGAGGAACTCCTGACCGTCCCGGTAGCCGGCGTCGTCCAACATCTGGTCGAGCACCTCATCGCCCTGGAAGTGGGGCACCTCGCCGTCGTCGAACAGCGATGTGGCGTGCAGGTTGGTGGACCCTTCGATCGAGCCCTCCTCGTAGCTGTCAGCACTCAGGGCGTTGCACACCACCACCGTGTCGGAGAACATCGCTTCCTGGACGTAGTCGAAGTCGGCATGGCGCTCGGGGTTCGGCTGCGGGTCGAAGTCGGAGTTCGCAACCTCGGCCGGCGACGTCGACAGCTCTCCTCCGGCGGCTTGCCAGGCGACCAGCCCACCGTCGAGGACACTGACGCGTTCGTGGCCGTAGTAGTCCAGCACCCAGAAGATCCGGGTGGCCGACGTCTCCGCACCGTTGTCGTAGACCACCACGGGCACATCGGCGCGCACGCCGGCTCGTCGTAGCGGCTCCGCGATGGTTTCCGCGTCCTGGACGATGCGAGGAACCTCGGTGCCGTCGTCGAGCAGGACGGTGCGGTTCAGGGCTTCGGTGGGAAGCGAGACCGCACCAGGGATGGCTCCCTGCTCGTACTCCTCACCCTCACGGGCGTCGACGATCAGCACGTCTCCGCCCTCCTGCAGGCCTTGAAGGTCTTCGACGGAGACCAACAGGCCCTGCGCGGACGCAGGGGTCCGGTCTCCAGCGAACACCACGACCGACACGACGGCGACGACGGCGACAAGGCCAACAAGGCCGACCACGGCGAGGTTCTTCCAGGTTCCCATCACGTCTCCTCGGTGCCCGGGACGATGCCGATATCGATGCGGCTCCTGCCGAAGCCGATGGACATCGATGTTGTTCCTCAGCCGAGCTATCGAGCTGCAAGCTACGGACCGCTCTAGGGCGCCGTCAGGCCCCGGCAGGGGGAACCCGTCGAACCAACCCTCGGGTCGTCCGGTGTGCGTGGACGCGGCCGGTGGGTTCTCACGGTTGCTACTGACCGACCTTGCCGACGGAGCCTGCAGCCGGGAGTCTCACACCGATGTCCCTGATGTGCGGCCGCCTAGATCGGCCGCGTCTTCGTTTCCCGGTGTCCTCGCCACCCGAGACGTTTCGAGCCACCGCGAGCGACGCCGGAGGATCCATGCCATCGCGCACGACCACCGCTGCCCTCGCCGTCGGATTGCTCCTGGTTGCCGGCTGTCAGCAGCCCGAGAGCGGCACGTCCGAGGCTGAAGCCCCAGCAGAGCCAGCCGAGCCCACGGATGACTCCGCAGAAGAAGACCAGCCGATGGACGACTACGGCTGCCAGTGAGTTCAACGACCCAAGGTCGCTACTTCCACCACGCTACGAAGGACGTTCGATGAGCGAGACCATCCCTCGGCAGGACCCCGCTGCCCAGCCGCCTTCAACGGACCGGCCGCAGACCACGGGCGAGCAGCTGCCCGCGCCGAACTCGAAGGTGGTCGCGTTCGGGGGGATCGTCGCTCTGGCGATCGGTCTGTACACGCTGCAACGCTACGGCGCCGAGCGTGCCGCACTCTTGGTGTTGGGTCTGGCACTTGGCGTGACGTTGTTCCACGCACGCTTCGGCTTCACGTCCGCCTGGCGACAACTCGTCAGTGTCGGGCAAGGGCGTGGCCTGCAGGCTCACGCCCTGATGCTCGGCACGGCCGCGTTGCTGTTCGCGCCCATCCTGGCAAGCGGCGCGAGCTTGTTCGGACACGAACCGGCCGGCTTCGTCGCACCGATCACGCTGGGTCTGCTGGTCGGAGCGGCCGTGTTCGGCATCGGGATGCAACTCGGAGGGGCCTGCGCATCCGGCACCCTCTACGCAACCGGCGCGGGCCACGGCCCGGTCCTGATCACGCTCGGGGCCTTCATCGGCGGTTCCATCCTCGGCATCCGGACGCTGCACTGGTGGCTACCGGGTGGCGAACTCGGCTTCGAGCTTGCGGGACCCGTCTCCCTGGCCGGCACCCGACTCGGCTACGGCGGCGGCCTGGCGATCACCTTCGCAGCCCTCGCGGTCATCGTCGTCGTAGCCGAGACCGTACGTCGCCGCCGACAGCCACCACCGATCGCACCCATCCCCACCACCACCGGCCTCGCCCGCGTCCTGCGCGGATCCTGGCCGCTGTGGGTCGGCGCGCTCGTCCTCGCCGGCCTGAACGCCGCGGTGCTCCTCACCACCGGACGGCCCTGGGGTGTCACCGGGGCGTTCAGACTCTGGGGCTCGAAGTTGGTCGACGCTCTCGGGGGCAACCCGGCAGCGTGGCCAGCCTGGCAGGGCAATCCCGCGCTTGAGGCATCGATCCTGCTCGACAACACCAGTGTCACCAACATCGGGATCATCCTCGGCGCGCTCATCGCCGCCGGCGTC
>SKNK01000308.1 GCA_007120565.1 Nitriliruptoraceae bacterium
CCACGCCGTGCACCTGTCGGTCGGCGAGGATGGGGTTACGCGTCGTCCCCATCGTCGCCATCGTCACCGCCGCCTTCGTCGTCGCCGTTGTCGTCCTCGGCCGGAGGCTCTGCAGGCTCCTCCTCCGGTTCCTCGGGCTGTTCCGGCTCTTCGGACTCCTCCGGCTCTTCGGGCTCCTCGGGTTGCTCTTCCTCCTCCGGCTCCTCGATCTCCTCGAGGATCTCGACGCACGGCCGCCCCTCGGCGTCCCTCAGGTCGCCGCGGACGTCCGGCATCCGGTCGTGCTCGTCCGGACCGTCCGGCTCCTCGGCGAACTCGTAGCCCTCGGGGCATTCCTCGTCTGGTGGTGGCGGGAGCTCGACGCAGGGCCGCCCTTCGTCGTCGGTGATGTCGATGAGGATGTCGGGGAAGAATCCCCGTTCATCGGCTTCCTCCGGCGGCTCGGCGAACTCGTACCCCTCAGGACAGGCCTCGGGTTCACCGTTGAGTAGCTCGAACTGGTCGAGATCGGGGGCGACGAAGTCCTCTTCCTCGAGACCCTCGACCGCCTGCGACATGTAGGTGGCCCAGACCGGAGCGGCGAGTCCACCACCGGTGGCGTTCTCGGCATCGATGGGCGAGTTGTCGAGGTTGCCCAACCACACCGAGGTGGTCAGTTGCGGGACGTAGCCGACGTACCAGACGTCGCGACCGTCGTTGGTGGTGCCGGTCTTGCCCGCCGAAGGACGACCGATGTCGGCGGACTGCCCACTGCCGTCGGTGACCACGCCCCTCAGGACATCGGTGACCGCGCGGGCCACGTTGGCCTCGATCTGTTGATCCTCAGCCACCTCGGTCTCGTGGACGACGTTGCCGTTGCGGTCCTCGACACGTACCACCAGGTGCGGGGTCGAACGGATGCCCTCCGCCGGGTAGATCGCGTAGGCGCTGGCCATCTCCAGGGGACTCGCCTCGTCCTGGCCCAGGGTCAGTCCGGCAAGCGGGCGCAGTGCCGTGCCGTCGGAACGTTCGGTCGGGAACAGCTCCTCGGACTTCTCCCTCGGGAGACCAGCCCGGTGTGCGGCATCGATGACCTCCTCGCGTCCGAGCTCCTCCTGCATCTGCACGAAGACGGTGTTGGTCGACGACGCGGTTGCCTGCCGCACCGTCTGCTCACCGAACGACGAGTCCCCGAAGTTGCGGATGGGGTTCTCCGCGTCCTCGATCTCGATCTCCGCCGGGGCGGGGAAGCGGGAGTCCGGGTGGTAGCCGGCGGCGAAGAAGGCCTGCAGGGTGAACGCCTTGAAGGTGGATCCGGGCTGGCGCACGGAACGCACGGCGGTGTTGAAGGACTGCTGTTCGATGTCTTGGCCGCCGACGAGAGCCCGGACGCCGCCGGACCGTGGATCGACGGTCACGATCGACCCGGCGTCGGTCGGACCGTCGGCGATGGCATCAGCCAGGGTGGTCTGCGCGAGTTGCTGCAGCGACTGGTCCAGTTGCGTATGGATGCGCAACCCCTGGAACAGTTCGCCGTCATCGAACTCGGGCATCGCCGCGAGTTCTCGACGAACCGCATCGATGTAGTAGGCGTTGGGGCCCTGCGCGACGGTCTGGCGCTCGACAACGTCCGGCAGTCCGGCCGCAACCAGGTCATCGTGTTCCTGCTGGGTGAGGTAGCCCTCATCCAGCATCCCGCCGAGCACGTACTGACGTCGGCTGTCGGCACCCTCGGGGTTGTCGATGGGGTTGAACCCCTCGGGGGCGGCGATCACCCCGGCCAGGGTCGCGGCCTGGTTGACGTCGAGTTCGCTCGCGGAGACGTTGAAGGTGGTCTGCGCCGCAGCTTCGATCCCGTACGCGCCACGTCCCCAGTAGATCGTGTTGAGGTAGAAGGAGAGGATCTGCTCCTTGTCGTACTCGCGTTCCAACTTGATCGCGAGCGCCGCCTCCTCGACCTTGCGACGGTAGGTCTGTTCGGGGGTCAACGCGGCGTTCTTGATGTACTGCTGGGAGATGGTCGAACCGCCACCGCGGATCCCCCCGGCCCGGATGTTGGTGAACAGCGCCCGAGCGATGCCGGTGACCGAGATACCGCGGTGCTCGTAGAAGCCGCGGTCCTCCGCAGCGAGCACCGCCTGCTCGACGTGGTCCGGCAGGTCCTGCAGATCGATGTCCTCGCGGGCGATCTCGGCGGCGAGGCCACCCACCTCGTTGCCCTCAGCGTCGAAGACCACCGACGAGGTCGGAGCGATGTCCTCGGGGAGCGGCACCGTGGAGAAGACGAGGTAGAAGACCAGCAGGCCGACCGCGGCGACCGCTACCGCGGGGAACACCAGCAGCAGCATCCACCAGCGCCGCCACCACGGACGCTTGCGCTTGGCGCGCTTGGCGTTGGGAGGACGGTTGCGCGGTGCCTTACGGGAGCGTGCCGACGAAGCCATTGAGCGCGAGCCCCTCGGGATCCTCGCCGGCCGTCATGACGACGCGGCGGACGTGTGTGCGGAGTCAGACGAAACTACCGCTTCGGCCCCGCTCATCCACGGCACCGAGACGTGCCGATAGGCGGTGGCCGGTGGTCAATTGACCCACGGGACGTCGAGGTGGCTGCGGCACCGCCGCGGGTCCCGGCAACGGGCACCGGGAACCCGCGGCGCGTGGATCAGAACGCCTCGGTCGGCAGGGCCATGAGCGCCCCGTCCTCCTCCTGGGCCGTACGACGTCGTGTCGCCGCCTTGGGAAGGACGTGACGGGCGAACCACCGCCCGGACGCGACCTTTCCGGTGTAGAAGGCGCGATCGTCATCGCTGAGACCTTCCACGGTGTCGAGCTTGTCCTGGGCCACCTCGGCGTGGCGCAGCAACAGCCATCCGATCATCACCTCGGACAGGGACATGAGGAAGCTCGTGGCGTGCAGCCCGGTCTTGTAGATCTCGGTGCGCTTGTCCTCCTCCATCGAGGCCAGGGCGTGCTGCAGGAGTACGCCGAGGTGGTTCTGCACGTCCTCGAGGGCTTCGCCGAGCCGCTGGCGCTCGTCACCGAAGCTGTCGTCGTCGGTCCCGGCCTTGACGAAGGTTCGGATCTGATCCGCGAACCAGGTCAGCGTCGCTCCCTGATCCCGCGCGATCTTGCGGAACAGCAGGTCCAGGGCCTGGATCGCGGTCGTCCCCTCGTAGAGGGTGTCGATCTTGGCGTCACGGACGTACTGCTCGATGGGGTAGTCCTGGGTGTAGCCCGACCCGCCGAAGGTCTGCAGGGACACCGAGAGCAGCTCGTAGGCCTTCTCTGAGCAGTAGCCCTTGACCAACGGGAGGAGCAGGTCCTCGCGAGCGATCCAGCGGTCGTGGTCCTGGGCGTCCTGGTCGTCGGTCTCGGTCGAGGCGTGGGTCGACAGCATCGCCCGGTCCTGGACCCAGCCCGCGTACAGGGTCAGCGCCCGCATGCCCTCGGCGTGAGCCTTCTGCTCCATCAGCATGCGACGGACGTCGGGGTGCTGGATGATCTCGACCTTGGGGGCGGTCTTGTCCGCTGCCTGGGTGAGGTCTGCCCCCTGGACGCGGATCTTGGCGTAGTCGAGCGCGTTGAGGTAGCCGGTGGACAAGGTCGCCATGGCCTTGGTCCCGACGCTCATGCGGGCGTACTCGATGACCAGGAACATCTGCTTGATGCCCTCGTGAACGTTGCCGACGAGGTAGCCGACGCACGGGGTGCCGTCCTGGCCGAAGGACAGCTCACAGGTC
>SKNK01000424.1 GCA_007120565.1 Nitriliruptoraceae bacterium
GAGGCTGCTGAGCCCCTCGATCGACGCCAGCCGCATGGCCGCATCGAGGATGGCGGCATGGGTCTCTTCGCCGTCCGACCGCCGTCGGGGCGTCTCGTTCGCATCGCGTTCACCTGCCATGGGTTGACAAGATAGCACGCTCGTGCGACATTAGTTCGCACGGTCGTGCTATCTGAGAGACTGTCGCGACCGACGAAGGACGACCACGATCGAGGAGGACGACATGGACGAGGAGCGCATCCACCACGCGATCTCCGACGACGGCACCCGGATCGGTGGCCGCGTGCTGGGACAGGGGCCGCCACTGGTCCTGGTCCACGGGGCCGTGGCCGACGGCGACTCCGAGTGGGGGGCCCAGCTACCGCGCCTGACTCAGCGGTTCACCTGCTACGTGATGAGTACCCGTGGCCGCGGGTTGAGCACCGACCACGCCGACCACTCCCCCCAGCGCCTGGTGGAGGACATCCGCGCCTTCGTAGACAGCATCGGCGAACCGGTCGCCCTCGCCGGGATCTCGGGCGGGGCCATGCACGCGCTCGGTGCTGCGGGCAGCACCGATGCGGTCCGTGCTCTGGTGGTCTACGAGCCCCCGATCTTCGAGGTAGCCGACGAGGCCTACCTCGAACACTTCCGACAGACCGTTGTGGCGGTGCGTGAGGCGGTCACCCGCGGGGACCCGCTCGAGGCTGGACGCGCCTTCCTCCGGTCCATCGCCAGCGATGCGGAGAAGGACCTGCTCGCGGGAGCAGACGATCTGCTGGAGGAGGCCGGCCGGTTCGCTCCGGTGGACCTGCTCGAGTTCCAGCACCACATCGCAGGGCACGCCAAGGTCAGTCCGACCGATCCGTCGACGCTCGCCAACATCTCGGCGCCGGTGCTGATCCTGCACGGCGACCAGACGCCGCACGCCCTCTTCGCCGACGGTGTGCGCTACGTGGCTGACCACGTCCCGGACGCACAGACCCGCCTGATCCCCAACGCCGGACACCTTGCGGCCACCCTCGGTGCGGAGGCCGTCACCGACGAGATGGAGCGATTCCTCGACGCGGCGCTCGCTCCGGCCTGAGGGCACCGGGCCGCGCGAGGGGCGAGAGGGCGAGGGCATCGTCCCCGAGCCTCTCGCGGCCCTGTGGACGCCATCGGCACGGGCCCCACCCACCCAGTAGCTTTGGGTGTCGACCACCGTCACTCGGAGCCCCATGTCTGCGACGTCCGCGTCCACCCCCGACCGCCCGGTTCCGCCCGAGAAGACCGCAGTGACGACCGACGATCCCCAGGACGCGCTTCGTCCGTCGCCAACGCGGTTCGTGTTCGTCGACACCGAAGCCACCGGGCTCGACCATCAGCGTCACGAGCTCACCGAGGTCGCCTGGATCGTCCGCTTCGAGGACGGCCGACAGGAGGAGCGGCGGTACTTCCCCCAGCACACGATCGACGGTGCCGACGAACAGGCCCTGGAGATCACCCACTATGACGAGCGGATCGCGCCGCAGGACAAGTCACCCGCCAAGGAGTGGCTGACCCAGTTCCTCCGGGATGCCGAAGGTGCCGTGCTGGTCGGAGCGGTCCCGGACTTCGACGCCCGGCACCTCGACAAGGCGTGCCGCAAGATGGGACTCGAACCGACCTGGGACCACCACCTCTTGGACGTCGAGACCCTCGCGCTGCCCTTCATCGCCCCGGGCCCCGAGAAGCCCCGCAGCTTGGCCAAGACCTGCGACGCGCTGGGAGTTCCCCACGATCGCGATCAGGCGCACGGCGCCCTCTACGACGCCCAACAGGCGATGCGTGCCTTCGACGCGGTGTGGGAGCTGGTGGCAGGGTTGCGCAAGACCGGCGATCCCCTACCCCCACCGATCCCTCGGGAACGCAACGGCAACGGCAACCACAACGGCAACGGCGGCCCCGCCCCGGGCTCGTCGCCCCGTAGCGACACCGACCCGGTCGGGGATGACGAGGTGGTCGGCGACACCACGGCGTAGTTGGTCCGGCCGGGTCCCGTCAGAGCCGTGCGGGATCGAGGCCAGCGGCGCGCAGCGCTCGCTCGACGTTGCGCTGACTCGCCTGGTCCTCGGTCGGTGGGAAGTCGCATGCCGCCAGCCCCTCGGCCAGGACCTTCGCGACCCGTTCGGGATGGCGGACCGCCCGGTCGGCGACCAGCAGCGTCAGCGTGTGATCGGGGTCGACGGGATCCGTGAGCAGGAACCGTCGCAGCTCGGCGTCCCAGGTGACGACGGGATCGCGGCCGGTGTCGAACCAGATGTCGGCGGTCTCCCGCAGCCCCGGCGCCGCTACCTGCCGGTCACTGCCACGCTGGGATGGTTCGGGGTCAGCCATCGTCGGCCTCGACCAGCCGTCGGCGGAGCAGGTCGATGGCTGCGCTGCCAAGACGGGAGATCACCTGTCCGCGATCGCCGGGGATCCGACGCCCGTGGACCTCGACATGCCCGTCGGGATGAGCCAGCGCCCAGAAGCAGGACCCGACCGGCAGGTCGTCGACGCTGGCGGGACCGGCAACGCCGGTCACGCCGATCCCCCAGTCCGCGCCGGCACGCTGCTGCGCGGCTGCGGCCAGAGCCTCGGTCACCTCGGCGCTGACCTCGCCGTGCTCCTCGACGAGTTCCGCCGAGACCCCCAACAGTTCCCGCTTCGCCGGGAAGGTGTAGACCACCAGCCCACCGACGAGGCTGGCAGAGGCACCGGGCACGCGAGCGAGGCGACCAGCGATGTCGCCACCGGTCGCCGACTCTGCCGTGGCGACGGTCTGCCCACGTTGACGTAGCCGCTGTAGGACGACGTCTTCGAGCCGATCGTCGTCGACGCCGACCGCGACCACCCCGACCGCCGAGATCACCTCGTCGACCAGGGGTTGCGATGCGGCTCGTGCTGCCTCCGGTGAGTCCGCCGAGACCGTCAGGCGGACCTCGATCTCCGACGACCGGGCGAGGAACGACAAGGTCACCTCGTCACGGCCGGCGAGCAGGGGCTCGACGACCGACGCAACCGCGGATTCCCCACTCCCCACCACGTGGATGACCCTCGTGACCGTCGCCCGCGGTCCCGCGAGTTCACGGATCTCGTCCACGACGTAGCGGGAGAACAGCTCTCGCAACTCCCAAGGCACGCCGGGAAGCGCGACCACGCGGGTTGGCGTCGGGGCGGCCACCGTCAGCCCGAACCCTGGCGCGGTGCCGACCGGCGGGTAGGCCGAGGCCCCCTCGGGGATCTGCGCCTGCTTGAGGTTCTGGGCCGGCATCTCGCGGTGGGTCCTGTGGAACCGCTCGGCGATCAGCTCGACGAGATCGTCGCGGGTCTCGAGCGGCACCTCAGCGGCGGCGGCGATCGCCTCGCGGGTGAGGTCGTCCACGGTCGGCCCCAAGCCGCCGCCGACGATCACGAGGTGCGCCCGCTCCGTCAGCCAGCGAAGCGCCGAGACGAACTGCTCCAGGTCATCCCGGACGGCGAGGTGGTGGACCACCTCGACCCCCAGCTCGCGCAGCCGTTGACTCAGCCAGGTCGCGTTGGTGTCGGTGAGGTCGCCGAGCAGCAACTCGCTGCCGACGGAGAGCACGGCCGCGGAGAGGCGGTCCTGCGGCTGACGGATCACGATGCCGTCGAGGATCCCAGGCGTCACGTCGTCCTACCTCCCTTGGATGGACCGGGCAGGCTCACGCCTCGGTCTCGTTGCGGGCTTCACGACTGAGCCGTCCTGAACGGAA
>SKNK01000407.1 GCA_007120565.1 Nitriliruptoraceae bacterium
CCGGGCGGATACCGAGGTCACCGGTGGCGACGCGGCGCGAGTCAAGCGTCTGCTGAACGAGTGACCCGCTGGTGTGGGGAGTACATCCCAACCCCACCAGCCCGACCCGCTTGCGCACGGCGCTAGCGAACATCTCGAGGAGCGCTCGTTCACCGCGCTTCCTGAAGGAGGACCACGATGGCCCGCGTCAAGGGTGGCGTCCACGCCAAGAAGAGCCACAAAGCGGTCATGGACCGCGCCAAGGGGTTCCGGGGGGCCCGCAGCCGCCGTTTCAAGGTGGCCAAGGAAGCCGTGTACCACGCGGAGCGGTACGCCTACCGTGACCGTCGTGCGCGCAAGGGCGACATGCGTCGTCTCTGGATCGCTCGCATCAACGCGGCGGCTCGGCAGGAGGGCTTGTCCTACAGCAAGCTGATGCACGGCCTGCGTCTCGCCGAGATCCAGGTCGACCGCAAGAACCTCGCCGACCTCGCCGTGCACGAGCCCACCGCGTTCGCGGCGCTGGTCACCTCGGCCAAGTCGGCGCTGGAGTCCGACGCCGCCTGATCGGGCGACACGCGTCAACCTCTCGGTGCGCCGGCCCACCTTCGGGTCGGCGCATCGCCGTGGGAAGCCCAGCCGGGAGCCCAACGTGGAGCCCATCACCTCGACCCGCAACCCGCGGGTACGCGACCTCGTGGCCCTGCATCGGCGCCGGGAGCGTCGGGCACGAGGCCAGCACCTGGTCGAAGGTCCGAACGCGGTCCTCGCCGCGCTGGCTGCCGGTGTGGTCGAGGAGCTGTGGGCGACAGAAGAGGCCCTGGCCGGGCTCGAACTCCCCGTCGGGACCCCGCTGGTGCCGGTAGCGGAGCACGTTCTGGACCGACTGGCGGACGCGAAGACCCCGCAAGGCATCGTCGCCCTGGCACGTACCCCGTCGGTCTCGCTGTCCGAGGTGGTCGGTCGCGGGTTGTTGGTGGTGCTCGACGCGGTCGCAGATCCGGGCAACATCGGGACGATCGTGCGTACGGCCGACGCCGCCGGTGCCACGGCCGTGGTGGTGACCGAAGGCAGCGCGGACGTGTTCGCACCGAAGACGGTGCGTGCCGCAGCCGGATCGACCTACCATCTGCCCATCGTCACCGACGTCGCCATGGCCGAGGTGATCGACGCGTGCCAGGCAGCCGAACAGTCCGTGTTCGGGTTGGATGGTTCCGGTGAGCGATCCGTCGAAGACCTGGAACGCAACCACGCCGCCGTGGCTCTCGTGCTGGGTAACGAAGCGCACGGGCTGTCCGGGGCGACCACCGAACTGCTCGACGGACGGGTCGCGATCGCGCTTCGTGGTCGTGCCGAGTCACTGAACGTGGCTGCTGCCGCCGCGATCGCGATCTACGCCGCCGCACGGGGTGTGCACGGGGGGCCAGCGCCGGATCGTTGAAGCACTAGCGTGCGGCAGGACGCGCGCGGGAGGGCCTCGAGGTGTCGGATCAGATCGCCGACGGACTGGCCGACGGCGTACTGGTCGTGCGCGATGGGGTGGTGACCTTCGCCAACGAACGAGCTCACATCCTGCTCGGCACCTGCGAGCTCGTCGGACAACGCTTCGCTGATCACTTCGACCTGCGCGACGACGCGGGCCTGTACGTTGCCTTGCCTTCGCAGCCGCCGCCCTCGGCAGGTCGCTACTCGGAGCATGTCCTGCACGTGGGGACGCCCAAGGGCCCACGACCGATCGCGATGACGGGCGTGTGGCGCCAGGGGGAACTCATCCTGTCCCTACGTAGCGCTGCGCGACGCGAGGCTGGGGTACGGAGCCAGGCCGACATCGTGGCCACGGTCGCGCACGAGATCCGGTCGCCATTGACCAGCATCAAGGGGTTCACTCGGACGCTGCTGTCGCGGTGGGACCGCTTCTCGGATGAGCAGAAGCACACCATGCTGGCGACGATCGAGGACGATGCCGATCGTGTCACCCGTCTCCTGACCGACCTCCTTGACGTCGCCCGGATCGATGCGGGACGGGTCAAGCTCCGGCGCACGGACATCGACCCGGTGGAGCTGGTGAACATGGTGGCGGACAAGGCACGCATCCGGGCCCCGGATCGCAGGATCGATGTCGAGGTCGATGATCAGATCTCGCCCATCCTCGCTGATGCCGACAAGGTGGAACAGGTGATCACCAACCTCGTCGACAACGCGATACTCCACGCACCGGGTTCGCCGGTCCATTGCGCGATCATCGAGCAGCCCGACGGTGTCCGTATCAGCGTTGCCGACGAGGGGTCGGGTGTCGCCGAGGACGTCGCGCCACGCCTGTTCACCAAGTTCGCGCGAGGCCGCAGCGACAGCCGCACGGGGACGGGACTAGGGCTGTACGTCAGCAAGGGACTCGTTGAGGCACACGGGGGGCGGATCTGGTTCGAGTCCTCCGCCGGGGACGGCGCCGTCGTACACGTGGTGTTCCCGACCGGTACCCCCTGAAGGGGGCCAGATCAGGTCGGTGCGGAGGACGCCAGCGCACGGGACCGTGGACGTGGTTCGTCACGCAGGCATCGCCTCGACGACTCTGACGAAGGTGGGTCGAGCCACCGGGGGGGTACACCGGCCCTGGCCGGATAGGGACCATCGTGCCAGTATGGCTCGAGGCGATGCGGCTACGCACCAGCCTGCAAGCCCATGATCGCGGATGTCGACGTCATGTGCTCGCTAGCACCTCGGATCCATCGAACAGGAGACGATGCATGAACGACACCAAGCTCGCTCGCGAGCACACGGGGAGAGCTGGCACCCGCCGGATCTTGCTCGTCGCGCTGCTCATCGGCGCCATGATGGCGGCTCTGCTGCCGGCCTCAAGCCTCGCCCCGGCTTCAGCCGAAGAACACGGGTACCCCGATCTCAGTGCCGAGAATGTGCACTACGACAACGTCCTCCGGCTGTCGGCGGACGGGGTGCTCCAAGGCTTCCCGGACGGCACCTTCCGACCGTTCCAGTCCGTGACACGCGCGCAACTCGCCACCTACCTCGCCGGTACGGCGGGACTCGAGGAGGCTGGGCCTCCGTACGAGTTCACCGACATCGACGACAACGTCCATGCGGGCAACATCCAGGCACTGTTCGAGGCTGGCGTCATCAGCGGGTTCCCCGACGGCACCTACCGACCTTCGCTCCCGGTCCAGCGCGACCAGGCCGCGTCTTTGATCGCGAGGTGGCTCGACGTCGCCCCATCGGGTGACGGCCCGTTCGCCGACGTGACCGCCGGCGTGCACGAGGGCAACGTCAACGCGCTCTACGAGATCGGGGTCGTCAACGGCACGACAGCGGACACGTACTCGCCTGTGGCGCCGCTACGACGCGACCAGGCGGCCAGCGTGGTCGTGCGTGCCATCGACGTGCTCGACGAGGTCGATCTGATCCTGTCGGTGCTGCACATCAACGATGGTGAATCGGCCCTGCTCCCCGACGAAGGTGCCGGGTTCCCCGGTGTTGCGCGCTTCGCCGCCGACCTCATCTCGTTGCAAGGCGAGGCCGAGGACGACTCGGGATCCCGTGCTGCGGTGACGATCTCGGCCGGCGACAACTTCCTCGCCGGACCGCGTTTGAACGCCTCGTTGGAGGACCCAGAGGAGTTCTACGACGCGTACGTCTACACGCACACCGGCTTCGATGCCATGACGATCGGCAACCACGAGTTCGACTTCGGTCCTGACGTGCTGGTCGACTTCATCGAGGC